>DATACF010000517.1:0-3839 GCA_036259235.1 Longimicrobium sp.
CCCCCCCCCCCCCCCCGCGCCTGCCGCCCAAGACCACCGCGTTCCGCGACTGGACGGCGCGGCTGGCGGAGCACGCCGCCTCCGGCGCCCTCGACGCCGAGGGCGCGTGGTGGGCCGACGCGCTGCGCCCCGGCGCCGCCGCGCTCCCGGTGGACGACCCCGCCGCCGCGGACACCCGCGCGGGCGATCGCAGCCTCTCCGTGACGCTCGGCGCGGACGAGACGCACGCGCTCCTGCACCGCGTCCCCGAGGCCTCCGCCCTCCAGCCGCACGAGGTGCTGATCGCCGCGCTCGCCGCCACGCTCGCCGAGTGGGCGGGCGGGCCGGAGGTGCTGCTGGAGCTGCGCACGCACGGGCGCGAGGCGCTCTTCGCGGACGTGGACCCGTCGCGCACCGTGGGGGCGTTCGCCTGCGGCTTCCCCGTGCGCCTGGCCGTGCCGGAGGGCGGCGCGGGGGCCGTTCTGCGCGCGGTGACGGAGCAGGTGCGCGCCGTCCCCGGCCGCGGGGTGGGCTACGGCGTCCTGCGCCACCTGCGCGCCGGCCCGGCCGGGGATGCGCTGCGGGCGCGTCCGGGCCCGCGCGTGGAGTTCCACTGGCTCGGCACGCCGGAGCAGGTGTGGGCCCACCACGCCCTCTTCGCCCCCGGCGACGGCGCCCCCCCGCCGCTGCACCCCGCCGGCGCGCCGCGCCCCTTCGCGCTGGAGGTGTCGGCCCTCGTCGCCGGCGGACGGCTGCGGGCGGAGTGGGGCTTCGGCGCCCCCCATCGCCCGGAAACGGTCCAGGCGCTGGCGGACGGCTGGCTGCGGACGCTCCGCGCCATGATGTCGCATGCCCTGGACACCCGCGATGCTGGGCTCCGCCCTTCCGACGCTCCCGACGCCGCGTCACGCGATGCACCCGACGACGTCCCGGCCGGGCTCGAACGCCTGGCCTGACGATCCTTCCGATAGCGAAGCGCAAACGAGCCCGGCCGGGACACCTTCCCGGCCGGGCTCGTGTTCGTTCGGGTGTCGCCGGTGATACAAGGCTGGCTGGATCGGCCTCGGCTCCGCCAGCACAAAACACTTGTGCGCGGTTGGGTGTTATAGTAGAGTATATCACCAGATCGGTTGTTCGTTTCAAATCCACCCCCCTCCATCACACCAACCTCGACCCCCTCAGGGAGAAGCACCCATGCGTAGAGCGTATTTGCGGATCGCCGTGGTGGCGGCGCTGGCCTTCGCGCGGCCGGCGGCGGCGGACACGGTGTCGGACTGGTGGGAGCTCGCCAACCGGATCTCCAACGCGTCGCAGGCCGCCCCCGGGAGCACGCGCACCGCCGAGGGCGAGCGCGCCCTCACGCGGGTGGCGCTGGCGATGTTCGAGGCGCTGAACGCCATCGACCGGCGCTACGAGAGCTACCTCGGCTTCCCCGCGGGCGACCCCGCGGCGTCGCAGGACGCGGCCGCGGCGACGGCGGCGCACCGCGTCCTCCTCCACCACTTCCCCACCCAGAAGACGGCGCTCGACGACACCTACGCCCTCTTCATGGCCGGGATCACGGACGAGCGGGCGCGCGAGGCGGGGCGGGCGATCGGCGAGCGTGCCGCGGCGGCGGCGCAGACCGCGGGCGGGATCGACTCGACGGTCGTCCAGGTGCCGTACCGCCCCCGCACCACGCCGGGCGAGTGGATCGGCGCGGCGCTCCCCGCCCTCCAGCCGCACTGGGCGGCGCTCCGCCCCTGGGCCGCGCAGGACCCCGACGCCCTCCGGCCGCCCCCGCCCCCGCCGCTGGGGAGCGAGCGCTGGGCGCGCGACTACGAGGAGATCCGCCGCCTCGGCAGCCGGACGAGCACCGAGCGGACGCCGGTCCAGACGCTGATGGCGCGCTACCGCGAGGCGCCCGACGCGGTCCCCTCCTTCCGCACCGCCGCCGAAGCGCCCGGACGGCGGCCCGTGCAGAACGCGCGGATGATCGCGCTCGTCCAGATGGCGACCGACGACGCCACCCAGGCGATGGTCGTGGCCAAGCTGCACTACAACTACTGGCGCCCGATCACCGCCATCCGGAACGGCGCGGGCGACGGCAACGACGCCACCGCCCCCGACCCCGCCTGGGTGCCGCTCCTGGCCACGCCCAACTTCCCCGAGTACCCCTGCGGCCACTGCACCTGGGCGGCGGCCATCGCCGAGGTGATGAAGGCCGAGGTGGGGCCCGCGCCCCCGGGAGGCGTCCGGATCGCCTCGCAGTCCATCCCCAACAGCGTCGTGCAGGTGCTCCCCAGCTGGGACGAGTGGGTGCGCCAGGTCTCCGACGCGCGGATGTACGGCGGCGTCCACTACCGCTTCTCCAACGAGGCCGGCGAGGAGGTCGGCCGCCGCGCCGCCCGCCTGGTGCTGGAGAAGGTGATGCGGCCCCTCTCCCAGCGGAGCGCGCGGCGCTGAAGCGGGTTCGTACCAGAGCCTGGGGCCAGCAGCGGACGGTCGAGCAGGTCTGGTAGGCCCCGCGCCCCCGGCGTCACCGGCGGCGTCACCTGGATGGTGAAACGAGAAGCAGCCCTCCGATGGTCACGGCCATCGGAGGGCTGCCTACGTCATGCGGTCGCGGCGTTCCGTGGACCGGTTGTCGGCGACGTTAGCGCGTCGTTAAGATCTCCGCGAGCATGGCGGCCGGCTCCAACCGATCCTCCCCCATCCGCCATCTCAGACCTGCGCCGCACCCGCGGCGCGACGCGACCGACCCACCCGACACATCCTCATCCGACCGAACAGGAACCCGATGCGCCACACGCGTCTATCCGCCCTCGCCTTCGGGCTGGGGCTCGCCGTCACCGCCTGCGCCGACGCCACCGAGCCTCCGCTCGCCGCGAATCTCCCCGCCGCCCGCGACGTGGAGTCCGCCCCCGGCCGCGCGCCGGCGGTGAGCGAGATCACGCTGCCGAACGGCGTGCGCCTGGAGTACGCCGAGGGCGGGAAGCCCGGCGGCGAGCCGGTGATCATGCTCCACGGCTACACCGACAGCGGGTACTCGTTTTCCCGCGTCCTCCCGCGGCTGAACCCCAACCTCCACGCCTTCTCGCTCAGCCAGCGCGGCCACGGCGACTCCGACCGCCCGCTCACCGGGTACGCCTCCGAGGACTTCGCGGCCGACGTGGACGCCTTCATGGCGGCGAAGGGGATCGACCGCGCGGTCGTCGTCGGCCACTCGATGGGGAGCTTCATCGCGCAGACCTTCGCCATCCGCTACCCGCACCGCGTGAAGGCGCTGGTGCTGGTGGGCTCGGCCACGGTGGCGGGGAACGAGGTGGTGCTGGGGCTGCGCGACTTCGTGCGGACGCTCACCGACCCGGTCGACTCCACCTTCGTCCACGAGTTCCAGGCGAGCACCGTCTTCCACCCCGTCCCGGCCGACTTCCTCGACGCCGTGGTCGCCGAGAGCCGCAAGCTCCCGGCGCGCGTCTGGATCGACGCCCTCGACGGCCTGGTCGCCACCGACAACGCGCCGCGCCTGGGCGAGGTCGCGGCGCCTACGCTGATCGTCTGGGGCGAGCACGATTCCATCTTCCCCCGCTCCGAGCAGGACCTCCTCGACGCGGCGATCCCGAATTCCACGCTCCTCGTCTATCGGGAGACGGGCCACGCGCCGCACTGGGAGCGCCCGGCCGAGTTCACGAAGGACCTGGAGAAGTTCATCCAGTCGCTGGACTGATCCCGAAGATCCGTAAAGAAAGAACGGCAGGCCTCACACAGAGGACACAGAGAACCGGTTCCTCTGTGTTCTCTGTGTCCCACTGTGTGAGATCAAAGCCGTAAAAGCCTGTCTCTGCGCGACGGCCCGCCCCACGCATCGTGGAGCGGGC
>DATACF010000518.1:0-4155 GCA_036259235.1 Longimicrobium sp.
GGCGCGTTTCGCCGTGGGGACGGAGACGGCGCGGATCGGGGGGACGGGGACGCCGGGGACGGGCTGCGGCCGGGGGCGCGGCCTCGGACGCTCGTCGTCGTCGAAGCAGTCGCGCCAGCCGCGGCGGCAGGCGCGGAGGACGCAGCAGAAGACGAGCACGAGGAGGACGAGGAGCGCGACGAGGTCGAGCGCGAGCGCGGGGCGCACCAGCGCCCGCGGCGCGCGGGCGCCGCCTAGCACGAGCGCCAGGAGCACGCACGCGAACGACAGGGCGAGCGCGGCGAACGTGGTCAGCAGGCAGCGGCACCACCAGCACCGGGGGCAGAGCCAGCCGTAGACGCCATCATCGTCGTCACCGTCCCCGTCTCCATCACCATTGCCATCTCCGTCTCCATCCCCATCCCCATCGCCGTCCCCATCGCCGTCCCCATCGCCGTCCCCATCGCCGTCCCCATCGCCGTCCCCATCGCCGTCTCCATCGCCCGGACCGGGGCGGGTGTCGATGACGGCGCCGTCGGCGGGGCCGCGGGGGAGGATCTCGAGGAGGTCGTCGGGGCCGAGGCGGATGCCGCCGTCGGCGTCGCGGGGGCCGCCATCGGGGGCGCCGGGGCCTTCTTCTTCGCCGGGGACGTCCCAGTGGTAGAGGGAGCCGTCGGGGAGCCAGCCGTAGCCGGGCTCGATGCCGTCGAGGGGGACGCAGACGACGGTGGGCGGGGGGTCGTCGCAGGGGTACTCGACCCCCAGCCCGCCCAGGAAGCCGTAGGTGAGCGACCCGTCGTGCCCGAAGCGCTCCGACGAGTAGAGGCGGAGGGTGGTGTTGGGCTCCAGCGTCTCCAGCGCCCACGTCCCCCACACCTCCACCCCCTCGGCCGCGCCGTCGGGGTCGCGCACCAGCGTCACCCCGTCCAGCCGGTAGGCGGCCGACCACCCGGAGCGCTCGCCCACGGCCAGGAACCCGTCGTCGGCGAGCGCGACGGCCTCGTTGAAGAGCCCCGTCCCGTCGTCCATCGGCTTCCCGAAGTCGAGCGAGACAAAGCTGTGCGGGGGGACGACGGGGACCGACGACGACGCGCTCCCCTCGACGGGCGCGAGGGCCACGATCCCCGTGTCGAGCGCGTCGGAGCCGGGGAGGGCGTACGGCGTCCAGTGGCGGGGCGTGGCCGCCCACCCGCGCACGGGCGACTCCAGGAGGGGGGGCTCCACCTCTTCCCAGGCGAACTGGAAGGAGGCGCACACCTCCCAGAAGAGCGCCTCGATGCACACCTCCACCGACGCCTCCACCTCGAAGGGGCGGTGCGCCCGCGCCCGCGCGCTCCCGGTGAGGGTGATCCCGATGGAGAGGCCGCGGTAGCCGGCGGCGATCCGGCCGCTCATCTCCAGCGACCCCTCCCACTGCGCCGGCTCCCACGAGAGCCCCATCTCGCCCCGCGCGTACCCCGACACCTCCACCCAGAACCCCGCCTCCTCGGCGCGGAGGGTGAGGTCGAGGAGGACGCCGGTGACCAGGCCGTGCGCGTCGAGGCGGAACCAGAAGCCGGCGGTGAAGAGCCATCGGCCCCCCCACCCGAGCGCCTGGGCCGTGACCCGCTTCCCCTCGGCGTCCCGGCCGATCTCCAGGTACCACGCCGAGGCGTCGGTGAAGGAGAAGAAGGCCCGCGCGCTCCCCTCCACCGACACCAGGAGGGGGATGGACCACCGCGCCACGATGTCGAGCGAGAACGTCGACTGCGCCCCCGAGTAGACGAGGAGGGCGTCGAGCGTCCCCTCCTGCGCGGTGGAGAGGTCGGGCTTGAGCTTGAGGAAGTCGGCCTTCGCCTGGAGGAGGAGGGTGAGGTCGGGGAAGGCGACGACGAGGAGCCCCTTGGCGCTGAGGAGGAACCCCTTGTCGATCGTCCCCAGCACGACGCCCAGCCCGAACGCGTTCTGCCCGGCGCGCCGCTCCCACTTCCCCGGGTCGGTGACGCCGACGGGCGACTGGGTGAAGAGGGCGTAGTAGCGCTGGTCGGCGGGGAGGGAGAGGTCGAGCGCCAGCGCCATGTTGTACGCCACCAGCCCCTGGAGCCCGAAGACCGCCAGCCCCGTCTGGGCGATGGGGATCCCCGTCGGCAGCAGCGCCGCGTCGGCGAAGAGGTAGAAGTAGGTGAGCGCCTCGGGCGACGTCTGGTGCCCCACGACGACGCCGATCTCCACCTCCAGGTCGAGCGCCAGGATCTCCAGCGACCCCGCCCCCCGGAACTCGGCGGCGCCGCTCTCCTGGGTGAAGGAGAGGCGCAGGGAGCCGTGGAAGGAGCCCGGCACCCCCAGCTCCATCCCGATCCCCTCGAAGCGCACCGCGGGCGCGTCGCCGCTCCCCGGCTCCCACTCCACCACCAGCCCCTCCACCGACGCCCCGGCCGGGAGCCCCTCCAGGAGGACGACCTCGGCCGAGAGGGCGAGCTGGAGGCGGGTGTCGCTCCCCTCGGCGTACCCCAGGCGGAGCTTGGTGACCGTGAGGCGGACGAAGTGCCACTGCGCCACCAGCGGCGACGCCAGGACGATCCCGCCCCCCTCGGGGAGGAGGAAGCGCCCCGTGGAGTCGACCCCCAGCTCGTCGAGCTCCACCCGCGGCCAGTCGGCGCCGTCCACCAGGATCTGCAGGGCGCCCGAGAAGTAGACCGCCCACACCCCCGCGTCGTCGCGCGCGACGCGCATGGCCGCCACCTCGAAGCGGACGACGTCGGCGAGCTCCAGCGTGGCCAGCGCCCCGGCGCCGGCCCCGGCCTCGGGGGGCTGCGCGGCGGCGAGGGCGCCGGAGAGCGAGCCGTCGCTCCCGAAGGCGAAGTCGAGCGCCACCCACGTCTCGTCCGCGCCGTCCTCGAACGCCTCCAGCCGGAGGTCGACCTCCAGCGCCGCCTCGACGACGGCGTTCTGCTGGACGTCGAGGGCGAAGCGGCGGAAGCGGAAGGGGAAGCCGAGGAAGGTCCCCGCGAGCGGCGCCGCCAGGTCGGCCGAGGCCACCGCCACGGTACCGGTGAAGCCGGTGGTGCCGATGGCGGCGTCGAGCAGCGTCACCGAGAGCCCGGCGCCGTCGTCGGTCTGGAGGTACTCGGAGGGGACGGTGACGGTGAGCGCGGCGGCGGTGAGGCCCTGGAAGTCGGGCTGGCCGGCGAAGAAGGCCGGCGGGCTCACCGGCCCGAAGACGGGGAGGAGCTCGGCGGCCTCGACGACGATCTCCGTCCCGCAGAGGTACGCGGGGGCGAGCGAGGCGCCCGTGTACCCGGAGGCGACGATGGAGCCGGGGACGAAGAGGAGGTCGGCCGAGACCGAGAGCGCCGCGGGGCCCCCGGTGGCGACGTCGCGGAGGACGTGCTCGGAGACGCGCAGCTCGACGGTGGCGCCGGGGACGGCCAGCGAGAAGTCCGGGCCTACGGTGACGACGGCGCGGATCTCCGTCCACCCCGTGCCGTCGGGGGCGAAGACGAGGGAGAAGGCGTCGGTCCCCAGCGGGGCCACCCCCAGCTCGCCCTCGAAGAGGAGGGTGAGGTCGACGACGACGTTCTCCCCCGAGGTCCAGGTGAGGGCGTCGCGGTAGTAGAGCCCCTCGAAGACGGAGGCGACGGCGTCGGCGGGAAGGAACTCGGCGAGCGGGAACTCGTCGGGCTCCAGCAGTTCCGAGAGCGGGGTGATGCTGCGGCCGGTGGCGGTCAGGACGGGCTCCGGGGAGGGGTGGAGCGGACGCGTGCCGCAGGCGGACTGGATGGGGCTGTCGGTGGGGCCGGGTGACACCCGCGGTGGCCCCGGAAGAGCTACCGCAGGCTAAATCTCCCCTCCATCGCTGTCAACGATCTTCGTCCGATCGCGAAGAAGACACGACCCCTGCTCCCTCCGCGCGAGATCGGTTTCTGTCGTGATCCAGATCCCAGGAAAAGATGGCTCTCACAGGGGGCACAGGGGACACAGGGGGAGCCCGGTGCGCACCGAGCCCCCCCTGTGCCCTCTGTGTCCCCTGTGAGAGACTCGCTGTTACGGAATTGGCCCCACGCAGAGCAGCAGAGTCGGCAGAGAGCTTCGATCGCGGTTCCTCTGCCGACTCTGCTGCTCTGCGTGAGATTTTGCTTTTTCGGTCAGGCGACGGCCGCGGGCTCCGGCGCGCCGGCGTGGCGGCGGCGCCAGAAC
>DATACF010000519.1:0-5990 GCA_036259235.1 Longimicrobium sp.
CTCCTCGCCCGCCGCCGGCTGGGCCGCGGAGGCCGCCGCGGCGCCGCCCGAGGGGACGGCGGTGGGCCAGTCGCCCACGTCGAGGTAGCTCACCTCCTCCTCCGTCCCCCCCGCCGGGCCGTCGTCCGTCGCGGCCTCTCCGCCGTCGCGGACGGCGGGGCCCACGAGCACGGCGAGGCCCAGGAGGAGGTGGGCCAACAGCGAGAGGAGGAGCGCGTTGCGGGTGGGGCGGCCGGTGGGCTCGCGGCGCGGGGCGCGCGAGAGCGGGGCGTGGAGGGGGAGCGTGGGCGCGACGGCCGGGACCGCGACCCGTTCGGGGGCGGCCTCATCCTTCGGGGTCGGCGGCGTCAGCGTCGCGGGGGTCATGTCCGGTTACTACTCTCCCCCGCCCCGCCAGTTCCGAGCCGTCCGTCTTCCTCGACGTTCCCTCCACCGCATCGCGCGAACGGGCATAAAGAAATCTCACGCAGAGAAGCAGAGTCAGCAGAGGGGTTCTCTGCTGACTCTGCTCCTCTGCGTGAGACCGCCGTTTTCGATTCCTGATCAACAGAAGAGCGGCGGATGACCGAGATCGCCCGCCGCTCCGGCGTACTTTCGTACTTCGTACTTCCGTACTCCCGTACCTGTCAGACCATCTTAGCGATGCGGCCGGCGGCCTCGCGGAGGCGGGCCTCGGTGCAGGTGAGCGCGATGCGGAAGAAGCCCTCGCCGCCCGCGCCGAGCGACTTCCCCGGGAGGACGGCGACGCCCTGCTCCAGGAGGAGGCGGCGCGCCCACGGCTCGCTCTCGACCCCCTCGGGGAGCGGGACCCAGAGGTACATGGAGGCCGACGGCGTGGGGACGTCGAAGCCCGCCTCGCGCAGGCCCGCCACCGCGGCGTCGCGGCGGCGGCGGAAGGTCTCCACGTTCCCCGGCACCCACTCGGCGTGGGAGCGGAGCGCGGCGACCGCGGCGTGCTGGACGGTGAAGGGGACGCCCGTGTCGGCGAAGGTCTTGATCCGCGTCAGCGTGCCGATCAGCGCGGGGTTCCCCACCGCCCACCCGGCGCGCCAGCCGGTCATGTTGTACGTCTTGGAGAGCGAGTGGAACTCGATGGCCACCTCGCGCGCGCCGTCGATCTCGAAGATGCTGGGCGGCCGGTAGCCGTCGAAGGCGATCTCGGAGTAGGCGTTGTCGTACGCCAGCACCACGTCGTGCTCGCGGCAGAAGGCGACGGCCTCCTCCAGGTACGCCCGCGGCGCGCACGCGGCCGTGGGGTTGTTCGGGTAGTTGAGGTAGAGGATCTTCGCCCGCCGCACCACGTCGCCGGGGAGCCGGTCGAGGGGGATGAGGAAGTCGTGCTCGGGGCGCAGGGGGACGAGGCACGGGTCGCCGCCGGCCAGCACGGTGCCGCCCAGGTACGCCTGGTAGCCGGGGTCGGGGATGACGGTGGCGTCGCCGGGCTCCAGGAAGGCGAAGGGGAGGTGGTAGATCCCCTCCTTGGAGCCGATCAGGAGCGCGACCTCCTTCATCGGGTCGAAGCCGAGCCCGAAGCGCGTCTCCATCCACCGCGCGATCTCCTCGCGGAGCTCCACCAGCCCCAGCTGGAAGGGGTAGCGCGAGTTGGCGGGGTTCTCGGCGGCCTCCCGCATCGCCTCGACGGCGGCGGGGGGCGGCGGGAGGTCGGCGTCGCCGGTGCCTAAGTCGATGATGTCCACGCCCCTCGCGCGGAGGTCGCGCTTGATGGCGGGGACGTCGCTCAGCGGGTACGGCGGGAGGCTCTGGATGCGCCGGTTCGGCTTCGGCATCGGGATCGGACGGTCCTGTGTCAGACGGCGGAAGGCGCGTCGCCCGTCCCGGGCGACTCCTCGAGGAGGAGGCGGGCGGCCAGGAGAATGGCGCCCGCGGTGATCGCCACGTCGGCCACGTTGAAGACGAAGGGGAAGAAGCGGACGAGGATGAAGTCCGTCACCCCCCCGTTCATCAGCCGGTCGCCCAGGTTCCCCACCGCGCCCGCGATCACCAGCGCCGCGGCCAGGCGCATCCACCGGTCGGTGGCGCGGAGGAAGAGCATGCACGCGACGACGATCCCCACCAGGCTGGCCGCGGCCAGGACCGGGAGGCGCCAGGCGTCGGGGGCGTCGGCGAGGGCCGAGAAGGAGATGCCCCGGTTCTGGTGGTGCGTCAGCCAGAGCCAGTCCTCCACCACCGTCCGGCGTGCACCCAGGAGGAAGTTGTTCTGCACCCAGAACTTGGAGAGCCAGTCGGCGGCGATCACGAAGACGACGCCGAGGGCGATGGAGCGGTTGCGGGAAAGGGACATGGGTCGAGGAAAAGTCCTGAGTGCTGAGTGCTAAGTCCTGAGTGGACTTTGCCTTACGAAGCGGCCTTCACGGGATTTCGGAGCGTGCCGACGCCCGGGATCTCCACCTCGACGACGTCGCCGGGGTGGAGCTGCGAGACGCCGGCCGGGGTGCCGGTGGCGATCACGTCGCCGGGCTCCAGCGTCATGACGCCCGAGATGTAGGCGATCAGCGCCGGGATCGGGAACGCCATGTCCGACGCGCGGCCGTGCTGGCGGACCTCGCCGTTGACGCGGCAGACCACCTCCAGCGCGTCGCGGTCCACCTCCGCGAGCGGGACGATGGCGCCGAGGGGGCAGAAGGTGTCGAAGCCCTTGGCGCGCGTCCACTGGCCGTCCGGCTTCTGCAGGTCGCGCGCGGTGACGTCGTTGAGCGGGGCGACGCCCGCCACGCAGTCCCACGCCTCCTCGGCCGACACCTTCCGCGCCGTCCGCCCGATGACCACCGCGATCTCGCCCTCGTGCTCCACCCGCTCCGACTCGGGCGGGAGGACGATGGCCTCGCCGTCGGCGACGAGGGCCGAGGAGGGCTTGAGGAAGAGGAGCGGGCGCTCGGGAAGCTCGTTCCCCAGCTCGCGGGCGTGCTCCAGGTAGTTGCGGCCCACGCAGACGATCTTGGACGGACGCGGGAGGTTCACGCGGTCGGCGGATTCGGGTTCGGGGGCGACAGCCGCGGGCCACTGAAGTCGCGGCGTCGCGGCAACAACGGCGCGGAAGGAGATCTCGCGCCGGGCGGTTGAAACCGCGCCTGGAAAAACACGAAGTCCGCCTTCGCGGACTTCACGCGGCCCTCGCGGCGCGGCCCGGGCAATCGCGCGGAGGCCGGCCCGGCAAGCGCCGGGGACGAGATCGGACGCGAAGGAAGCGAGTACACCCGACGCCCCGGTTTGTTTTCCCCCAAAATGATGTGCGGAGGGAGACTCGCCGGGTGGGGTTTCCGGCGAGGCTCACTCCGCGGGCGGGGAGACCCACAGGGGTATCGTGGGGCTCGCCGCCCCCGCGGAGGAGACGGCCGGACAGGGGTATCGTCCGGCCGGCTCCGGAGCGGCCTCGAAACCATAGGGACCGCGCACCACGAAGCCAACCGATCCACGACGATCCGTCAGACGACGATCACCCCGCCTGCCGCCGCCCGCTCCGCTCGCCGTAGAAGCGCAGCATCGCCTCCTTCACGTCGCGCCAGGGCGCCTTGAGCACCGGCGCGGGAGGCAGAGAGTCGAGAAAGTAGCGCCCGTAGCTCTTCTTCGCGATCCGCCCGTCGAGCACGAGGACGACCCCGTGGTCCTCGCGCGAGCGGATCAGCCGCCCGAACCCCTGCTTCAAACGAATCGCCGCGTGGGGAAGCATGTACGACAGGAACGAGTTCCCCCCCGAGCGCTCGATCGCCTCGATCCGCGCCGCCGTCACCGGCTCCGTCGGCACCTTGAACGGGAGCTTCGGGATCACCAGCCCCCGCAAAGGCTGACCGGGAACGTCCACCCCCTCCCAGAAGCTCGTCGTCCCCAGCAGGATCCCCCGCCCCGACGCCGCGAACCGGTCCACCAGCTGCGCCCGCGGCGCCTCGCCGTGCACGAAGAGCGGCCACTCGCGGTCGGCCCCCCGCCGCCGCAGCTCCTCCGCCACGTGCCGCAACGCCCGGTAGCTGGTGAAGAGGACGAACAGCCCGCCGTCCGAGATCTTCGCGTGCTCGATGGTGGCCCGCACCGTCGCCTCGTCGTGCCGCGGGTCCTTCTCCCCCGCCGGGAGCGGGATGTCCGTCGGCACCGCGAACAGCGACTGCCGCGAGAAGTCGAACGGCGACGGGTGGATCGCCTCCGCGACGTGGTGCTCCTCGGCGAACCAGGCGGAAAGCCCCAGCCGCTGCCGGATGAAGCGGAAGTTCCCCTGCGTCGAGAGCGTCGCCGAGGTGAGGACCACCGTCGGCACCTTCTCGAACAGCGACTCCCGCAGCACCTCCGACAGGTCGAGCGGCGCCGCGCTTAAGCTCAGGTTGGCCTCGCGCTCCCCCCGCTCGGGCTGGCGCTCCATCCACCGCACCATCTCCGTCGTCCCCTCCCCCGGCCGCAGCGCCCCCCGCAGCGCGTCCGACGCCCCGCTCACCCGCGCCGAAGCCCCCCGCAGCTCCACCAGCTGCGGCTCCAGCTCGCGCTTGAGCTCCTCGTCGGTCATCACCCGCTCGCGGAGCATCTCCATCCCCTCCAGGAGCGACGCCAGGTTCTCCAGCAGCCCCGTGAGCGCGTCGTCGAGCCCCAGCGGCCACACGGGGTGCGTGGCGAACGACTCCTCCAGCCGGATCGTCCCCTCGCCCGCCGCGAAGACGTCGTTGAGGAACGAGAAGACCGACGCCGCCCGCTCGCGCGAGCGGTCGAGCGCGGGGAGGACGCGCCCGTCGATGACGTCGAGGGCGCTCCGGGCCAGGAGGTCGTTCCGCACCGCCTGCAACGTGGAGACGAAGGCCGGGAGCAGCCCCTTCCCCCGGTTCTCCAGCCGCCGGAGCGTCCGGAAGAGCCCGCGGCGGCTCACCGTGGCGCCCAGGTGCGAGGTGGCCGACTCCTCCAGGTTGTGCGCCTCGTCGAGGATCAGCCGGGTGTACTGCGGGAGGACGGCGGGGGAGGTGTAGTTCCCCTGCGCCCGCCGCACCGCCAGGTCCGAGAAGAGGAGGTGGTGGTTGGCGACCACCACGTCGGCCGAGGACGCCTCGCGCCGGGCGCGCTGGTAGAAGCACTGCTCGAAGTGCGGGCACTTCACCCGGAGGCAGAGGTCGGTCTCGCTCGCCACCTCGTCCCACACCTCGCCCGAGGGGCGGAAGGAGAGGTCGGAGAGCGAGCCGTCCTCCGTCTTCTCGATCCAGTCGAGGATCCCCTTGAGCTCGGCCTGCTTCGGCGCGTCGAAGAGCGACGCGGCGCCCGCCTTGGCGAGCAGCGCGCGGCGGATGGAGACGTAGTTGCTCCGCCCCTTCACCAGCGCGAAGCGGAAGGGCTCGCCGAGGGCGCGGCGCAGCAGCGGGAGGTCCTTGTCGACCAGCTGCTCCTGGAGGTTGATGGTGTTGGTGGAGACGACGGTGCGCTCCTTGTTGCGGAGCGCCCAGCGGATGGCGGGGAGGAGGTACGCCACCGACTTCCCCGTCCCGGTGCCGGCCTCGGCCACGCCCACGCCGCCGGTGTTGTAGAGCTCGCCGATCATCCGCGAGAGGGCGCGCTGCTGGGGGCGGTCTTCGTACCGCGGGTGGCGGAGCGCGAACGGGCCGGTGGGGCCCAGCTCGGCCTCCAGCGCGTCGAGGTCGAGGGGCTCGGCCTCGCCGGGGACCGGGGGCTCGAGGACGACGTAGAGCTCGCGGGCGTCGTTGTCGATGATCCCGAAGCCCAGCCCCTGCTCCCAGAGGCGGGCCGCGACCTCGAAGTCGGCCTCGGAGGGCTCCAGGAGCCCGGAGGGGTGGTTGTGGAGGAGGATCCCGCCCGGCTCGATGTCGCGCTCGCGGATGAGCGCGGGGACCGCCGAGGCGTGCCCCCGCGCCAGGACGCGCACGTCGTCGACGGCGCCGTCCTCGCCCACCTTCGCCACGAAGCACACCTCGTTGCCCCGGGCGCGCGCGATCTCGCGCCGGCAGCGCTCGGCGGCGGCGGCGGAGAGGAAGAGCTCGACGGCGGAG
>DATACF010000520.1:0-4321 GCA_036259235.1 Longimicrobium sp.
CGGCCCCGACGCCCTCGTCGCGCAGGCGCTCGTCCGCCGCGCCGACCTCCGCGCCGCGGGGCACCAGGGGGAGGGGGCGCGGATCCTGGCGCGCGCCGCGGGCGACGAGCTCCGCCCCCGCCTCGATCTCACCGTGGGCGTCGGCTACACGGGCGCCGAGCCCGGGCGCGACTGGTCGCGGCTGGTGACCCCCTTCTACCGCACCCTCTCGGGGTGGACGGCCACCGTCGAGGTGGCGTGGCAGGCGGCCGCCGCCAATGCCCTGGCCCGCGGCGACGCCGAGCAGGCCCGCGCCGCCAGCCGCCTGGCCGAGGTGGAGCTCGCCGACCTCCGGCGCCGCATCCGCGCGGGGGTGGTGGTCGCCGCCGAGGCCATCCGCCACGGCCGGCTGGAGCTGGAGAAGTCGGAGGCCGCCGTGCGCCTCTACCGGACGGCCGTCGAGAACGAGGAGCGGAAGTTCGGCCTGGGGATGTCGACCCTCTTCGACATCCTCCAGGCCGAGGACGCCCTCACCTCCGCCCTCCAGTCGCAGATCGCCGCCCGCGCCCGCTACGCCACGGCGCTCGCGCGGCTGGCGTACGAGACGGGGACGCTGGTGGAAGTAGGAGAAGAAGTCCTGAGTCCTGAGTAAACTGCACTTAGGACTCAGCACTCAGGACTTGGCACTGGGCATTTGGCACTCGGCACTCGTCACCAGGACCGATCCCGATGCGTGAGAGCGTCTTCCGGAAAGTCTCGCTCGACCGGCTGGCGTCGCCCGAGCAGCTCGACCAGATGATGCAGGCGACCACCCCGCGCGGGTGGATCGCGCTCTCGGCGCTGGGGCTCCTCCTGCTCACCGTGGTGGGGTGGGGGTTCGCGGGGGCGGTCCCCGAGAAGCTCGGGGGGGAGGGGATCCTGATCAAGACGGGCGGCGTCTTCGAGGTCGTCCCCCTGGAGGGGGGGCGCGTCACCGACGTGGCGGTGCGGGTGGGGGAGGTCGTCAACGAGGGGCAGGTGGTGGCGCGCGTGGCCCAGCCCGAGAAGGCGGCGGCGCTGCGCGAGGCGCGGGCGAAGCTGGAGGACCTCCGGCTGGAGCGGCGCCGGATCCAGGGGGCGGGGGGGAGCGAGCTGGGGCTCCAGGCCGAGTACCTGGCCCAGCAGCGCGCCAACCTCGAGGCCACCATCCGCGCCGCCCAGGAGAACCAGCGCTTCCTCACCCAGAAGATCGAGGCGCAGGAGCAGCTGGCCCGCGACGGCCTCATCACCCGCCAGACGCTCGCCGCCACCCGCCAGGAGCTCCAGACGGCGCAGGAGGCCGTCCGCGCCGCGCAGGGGCAGCTGAAGCAGCTCACCGTCGACCAGCTCGCCGCCCGCCAGCGCGTCTCCTCGGAGGTGCAGGCGAGCGGCTTCCGCGTCGAGGAGGCCGAGCGCGAGGTGCGGCGGCTGGAGGAGGACCTGGAGCGCGCCTCGGCGGTGGTGTCGCCGTACACGGGGCGGGTGCTGGAGGTGATGACCGAGCAGGGGCACGTCGTCACCCGCGGCGAGCCGGTCCTCCGCGTCGACCCGGTGGGGCGCGCGGTCAAGGACCTGGAGGCCGTCGTCTACGTCCCCTCCGACGCGGGGAAGAAGATCCGCCCGGGGATGCTGATCCACATCGCCCCCTCGACGGTCCGCGAGGAGGAGTTCGGCTACATGCTGGGGACCGTCACCTACGTCTCCGACTTCCCCGCCTCCCCCGACGGGATGGCGCGCGTCCTCAAGAACGAGCGCCTCGTCTCGGCGCTGGCCGGCGACGGGCAGGCGCCGTACGAGGTCCACGCCGACCTCGTCCCCGACCCCCGCACGGTGAGCCGCTACCGGTGGTCGTCGCCCGCGGGGCCGCCGATGGAGATCCGCAGCGGCACCCTGGCCCGCGCCCAGGTCACCGTCAACCGCGTCCGCCCGGTGGAGCTGGTGCTCCCGCTGGTGCGGCGCCTCTCGGGGAAGTGAGCGCGTGAGCACCGCCGCCGCGCCGGCCGCCGCCGCCGATCCTCCGCGGAGCGAAGGGGGCGGGCTCTTCCGCCCCTTCCTCCACCGCGCCGCCCCCCCGGCGGCGCGGCGCGCCCGCGTCCCCACCGTCCTCCAGATGGAGGCGGTGGAGTGCGGCGCGGCCACGCTGGCGATGGTCCTGGCCTCCTTCGGCCGCTTCGTCCCGCTGGAGGAGATGCGCGCCGCGTGCGGCGTCTCGCGCGACGGGAGCAAGGCCAGCAACATCGTCAAGGCGGCGCGGACGTACGGGGTCGACGCCAAGGGGTTCAAGAAGGAGCCGGCCGAGCTGCGGGGGCTCCCCATGCCCGCCATCCTCCACTGGAACTTCAACCACTTCGTCGTCCTCGAGGGGTTCCACCGCGGGTCGGCGTACATCGTCGACCCCGCCACGGGGCCGCGCCGGGTGAGCGAGGCCGAGCTCGACCAGGCCTTCACCGGCGTCGTCCTCACCTTCGTCCCCGGCGCGGCGTTCGCGAAGGGGGGCGCCCTCCCCGGGATCCTCGGCGCCCTCCAGCGGCGGCTGGCGGGGGCGCGGGCGGCGCTCCTCTACGCCGTCCTCGCCGGGCTGGCGCTGGTCGTCCCCGGGCTCGTCGTCCCCGCCTTCCCCCGGGTCTTCGTCGACGACGTCCTGGTGAAGGGGATGAGCGGGTGGACGGCCCCCCTCCTCTTCGCCATGAGCGTGGCGGCGGCGGTGGTGGGGGCGCTCACCTGGCTCCAGCAGGACGGGCTCCTCCGGCTGGAGACGCGGCTGGCGCTCTCGACCTCGGCCCGCTTCTTCTGGCACGTCCTCCGCCTCCCGGCCAACTTCTTCGCGCAGCGCTTCGCGGGGGAGATCGGCGCCCGCGTGGCCGTCAACGACCGGGTGGCGCAGCTCCTCTCGGGCGAGCTGGCGACGACCACCGTGGCGCTGGTCGTCATCGCCTTCTACGCCGCCGTGATGGCGCAGTACGACCCGCTCCTGGCGGCGCTGGGCGCGGCGGTGGCGGGGCTCGACGTGGCGGCGCTGCGGTGGGTGTCGCGGAAGCGCACCGACCTCTCGCGCCGCCTCCAGCAGGACCGGGGGAAGCTCTCCGGGATCGCGATGGGGGGGCTGCAGACGATCGAGACGCTGAAGGCCACGGGGTCCGAGGGCGACTTCTTCGCGCGGTGGTCGGGGCAGCAGGCCAAGGTGGTCAACGCGCAGCAGGAGCTGGCGCTCTGGACGCACCTGGTCTCGGCCGTCCCCCCCTTCCTCCTCGCCGTCTCCACCGCGCTGCTGCTGGGGATCGGGGGCCTGCGGGTGATGGACGGGCAGATGAGCATGGGGATGCTGGTGGCCTTCCAGGCGCTCCTCCTCGCCTTCCTGGCCCCGGTGAGCAAGCTGGTCGACCTCGGCTCCACCCTCCAGGAGGTCCGCGGCGACCTGGCCCGCCTCGACGACGTCCTCCACGCGCGGCCCGACGCCTCCATCGCGGCGACGGCGGCCGCCGAGGCGGAGGACGAGGAGGGGATGGAGGCGATGGCGCCCAAGCTCACCGGGCGGCTGGAGCTGGCGGGCGTCACCTTCGGCTACTCGCCGCTGGAGCCGCCGCTGGTGGAGGGATTGTCGCTGGTGCTGGAGCCGGGACGGCGGGTGGCGCTGGTGGGGGGCTCCGGGTGCGGGAAGTCGACCATCGCCCGCCTGGTCTGCGGCCTCTACGCGCCCTGGTCCGGCGAGGTGCGCTTCGACGGCGTCGCCCGCGCGGAGGTCCCGCGCGAGACGCTGGCGTCGTCGCTCTCCTTCGTCGACCAGGACATCTTCCTCTTCGCCGGGACCGTCAAGGACAACCTGACCCTCTGGGACCCCGGCGTCCCCGAGGCCGACCTGGTCCGCGCCGCCCGCGACGCCTGCATCCACGACGACGTCACCGCCCGCCCCGGCGGCTACGGCGGGACGGTGGAGGAGGCGGGGCGCAACTTCAGCGGCGGCCAGCGGCAGCGGCTGGAGATCGCCCGCGCCCTCGTCGGCAACCCCACGCTCCTGGTCCTCGACGAAGCCACCAGCGCGCTCGACCCGGCCACCGAGAAGGAGATCGACGACAACCTCCGCCGCCGGGGGTGCGCCTGCCTCCTGGTGGCGCACCGGCTCAGCACCATCCGCGACTGCGACGAGATCATCGTCCTGGAACGCGGGAAGGTGGTGCAGCGCGGGACGCACGAGGAGCTCTTCGCCGTCCCCGGGCTCTACCGCGACCTGATCGAGTCCGAATGAGCACGCTCGCCCCCCCGCCCGCCCCCGCCGCCGCGCTCGCCGCCCTCTTCGCCGCCGAGGGCGCCTCCGCCGCGGCCGGCG
>DATACF010000521.1:0-4381 GCA_036259235.1 Longimicrobium sp.
CCGCAGAGCGCGATGACGGCCGCCGCCGCCCCCGCCGCCCCGGCCAGCGCCCCGCGGCCGGCGCCTTCCGCCGCCAGGTGGAGGAGGAGCCCCGCGGCCCCCACCCCCAGGGCGGCCGTGTTCCCCGCGACGTAGAACCACACGACCCGCCCCAGCACGCCCTTCGCCGCGCGGCCGCCGGGCGCGGGCTCCTGCGTCGCCAGCATCCGGGAACGGATCCTCGGGAGCCACGGGTGCGCGCGCTCGAGCCGGAGCCCCTCGACGAAGTACGCCTCCAGGAGCTGGTGATAGACCCGGAGGTCGAGGTTCCACAGCAGGGTGATCCCGACCGCCCCGGCGAGCCCGATGAGGGCCATCGCCGCCCCGCCGGAGACCGGGAGCTCCTCCCAGCTCGACAGGACGTACTGCACCCCGGCGAAGACGGCCAGAATCCACCCCGACGCCATGGTGCGGTACTGGTGCTGGAGGCCGTTGAAGTGCCGCTCGTTCTCGCCCAGTTCCGCGAAGACCTTCAGGACCCCCTCGTCGAGCTCGCTCATTCGCCCCCCGGACGGTGTGGACGAGGCTGCCGCGTGCGGCCCCGGCCGTAAGTAAGTCCGGCGGCGGCGCCGACTGCAAGGCTGGTGCGGCGCGGCCCGGGTCCGGGCGCGGGCGGGCGCCGGCACCCCCACGCGCCAGGAGCTCCCCGCCGACGGGGCGGGTCAGGCGACGTCCGCGTTCAGGTTGAGGCGGGTGGCGCGCCACGCGGCCTTGCAGGCGAGCGCGCGGAAGTAGCACCAGCGGCTTTGCGTGTACCCGGTGAACCGGTCGGCGTAGTCGCGGAAGAAGGGGTCGCCGGTGAGGCGGTGGAGGAGGATCATGTTGTTGATCGTGAGGTCGTGGTAGCTCTTGCTGTGGACGTGGAAGGTCCCCTCGCGGAGGTCGTAGCGGGTCCAGAAGCCGGTGTCGTAGCGCGGGAGGATGGCGCGGACGGTCTCGACGCCCTCGCTCCACACGCGCCCGGCCGCGGCGTCGCCGGTGAAGACGGAGACGTCGCGGAAGCCCAGGAGGGCGCGGATGAAGCCGTTGATCAGGAGCGAGGGAGGCGTCGACGGGTAGGTCTCGTAGAAGACCCGGCCGTCGTCGAGGTGGAGGCGCACCCCGCCCTCGGCGACGTCTCGCTCGAAGGGGCCCAGCGCCATCAGCGCGGCCTCGCGGTAGCGCTCCTCGCCGGTGAGGATCCACGCGCGGAGGAGGAGCGAGACCCCCTTCCCCTGCGCCGAGGCGTTGACCCACGGCGGCTTGAAGGTGAACGCCGAGTACCGCCGCACGTGGTGGACCCACGCCCCCCGCTGCCCCCCCGCCTTCACCTGGTTCTCGCACGCCCAGTCCATCTGCGTCCTGAACCCCCGGAGCGCCGCCTCGTCGCCCTGGTCGAGCCACCGGGCCAGCATGCCGCCGGCCTCGTTGAAGATCAGCGTGGGTGCGTAGATCCACCGGTCCCCCTTGTTGATGAAGAAGACGAGCACCCCCTTTTCGTCGAAGTCGAACCGGTTGCCGTAGCGCCGGGGCGAGCCGCCCAGGTGGTAGTCGTGCAGCGGCCACGCCAGGTCGCAGCCGGGGTCGATGGCCGGGCGGACGCGCCCGGGGACGAGGAGCCCCTGCACGGCCTGGTCGAGGCCCTTGTACAGGGCGTGCACGGCGACGGTGAGATCCATGACGGCTCTTCCTTTCCGGACGGGGCGGCGGAGCCGGGGCGCGAGGAGCCACCACGCCCAGCTGATACGGACCGCGTACCAGGCACGCCCGCAAGGTGACAATGCCCGGGGAACAATACCGGGCGTGCCGGCCTCTCCGTCAAGACCCTCGTCGGTTCGATTGGCGTCATGAGATCGTTGTCCGGGAGTGTCGGGGTCCGCCGGCTCGCCGCCGCCCCCCACTCCGAACGAGCTCCCGCCCCCCTCGTCCGTTGCCGGGAGGGCCGCGGCGAGACGTGCATTTCGAGAATATCCGAACGTGCCGCAGCGGTCCGCTTCGTCCCGGACAAGGTCCCCCGAAGCCAGCGACCGCCTCACATTGGTGCGGGCCGCATCGGCCTGCATCGCCTGATTGGGATTCGCCTAAACAACACGAAAAAAGACAAAACAAATCTTCCCAACGAGTTGACGTCCGGCGCGCGGCGCGGCCCGGCGAATGCCTTCGGAGGGGGCGCGAATCCACCCTACACCCCCTTTCGGAGGACGCAGTGATGAGAGCACGGCTCGTGTTGGTCCTGGCCGCTTCCGTCGGCCTCGCCGCCTGCCAGGGCGACGATCTCGCCCCCCCGCCGTCCACGGCGGAGAGCGCGGCGGAAGTCCAGGAGAACTTCCTCACGCTGGTTTCCAAGCCCGCGCTCGACAAGACGCAGCAGAACCGCCTCACGGCGGTCCGCGGCCGGCGCCACGCCGCCGAGGTGCACCTGGCGCGCATCGCCGTCACGCCCGGGCGGCTCCTGGGGAAGGGGAACGCCATCCGCCTCCAGGTGGCGCCGGGGGTGAGCGTGGTCGCCAACGGCGAGCGCGTCGAGCGGCGCAGCGCCACCGACGTCTCGTGGGGCGGCCCGGTGCGCGGCGCGTTCGGGTACGTGCAGATGGTGCTGTCGCCGGAGGGCGTGACGGCCACGGTGACGGTCGGGGAGACGCAGTACAGCATCGAGCCGCTGGGCAACGGCGTGCACGCCGTCACGAAGATCGACCCGAGCGGCTACCCGCAGGAGCACACGGCCGACAACCCGAGCGGCGCCCTCGACGCCTCGGCCGCGCCCGTGGCCCCCGGCGAGGCGACCGCCCAGGCGCTCACCACCCTGAACGTGCTGGTGGTCTACACGGCTTCGGCGGCGTCGGCCGCCGGGAACATCGGGAGCAAGATCCAGCTGGCCGTCGACGAGACCAACCAGTCGTACGCCAACAGCGGGATCAACATCAACATGGTCCGCGTCCACACGGCGCAGGTGACCTACAACGAGGCGGGCCGCTCGTTCGGGTCGCACGTGACGGCGCTGCGGAGCACCACGGACGGGCTCATAGACAACGTCCACACGCTGCGGAACACCTACGCCGCCGACGTGGTGGTGCTGGTGGTCAACGACAGCGAGGCGTGCGGCCAGGCCGCGGCCATCAAGGCCACCGCCACCTCGGCCTTCGCCGTGGCGCACTGGAGCTGCATCACCGGCTACTACTCGTTCGCCCACGAGATCGGCCACCTGCAGGGCGCCCGCCACGACCGCTTCGTCGACGGCACCCTCACCCCGTACCAGTACGGCCACGGCTTCATCCCGTCGAGCAAGAACTGGCGGACGATCATGGCCTACGGGAACAACTGCAGCAACTGCACGCGCATCAAGTGGTGGTCGAACCCGCTGAAGACCTACCCGACCACCGGCCAGGTGATGGGGACCGCCACCTACGAGGACAACGCGCGGGTGCTCAACGTCACCGCGTCGGCGATGGCGCTCTTCCGGTAGGCCGCGCGTCGTCGTAGACGGCAGCGAAGAGGGGCGGGGCCGCCGCGGCGGCCCCGCCCTTTTTCGTCTGCCCACCCCGGGTCGGAGCCGGGCGGCGCGGACTCCGGCCGGCTAATCGTCCGCTGCCGGAGGAGCGCTTTTTCGCGGATGCGCCACCGAGTGGAGGTACAGCGATTCCACCTTCGCGCGCGCCCACGGCGTCTTCCGCAGGAACTTGAGCGACGATCCGATGCTCGGCTCATGCGTGAAGCACCGGACCGGGATGCGCTCGCCGAGCCCTTCCCAGCCGTATCGCTCCTCGAGGTGCTCGAGCATGGCCTTGAGGGTGATTCCGTGCAGTGGATCGGCGCGCCCCGGCTCGTTCATCGAACGCTCGAACTCGTGGTGAGGATTCCCATGCCGCGGCTCTGGCTCTCGTTCCAGCTAGACCGAGCTGAATCGCAGCCGCACGTGGACCGTGCCGCCATGCTCCTTGCCCCGCCGCACCGCCTTCGGAACGGCGAGCAGGGTTCGTCCGGATCGCTCACGCCAGACACTCGTCTTCCACGTGTGGCCATCCACCGTCGCCACCACGGGAGTGCGCCCCCAGGCCCCGGTGGTCGAGGGCGCCAGCTCCGCGGGGACCGGAGCGAAGGTCCAGCCGCCCTGCCCGTCGACGCGGAACAACGTGGAGGTGAACTCGACTTCGTATGCCATGACGGTATCCATTCGAACCCCCTGCCGCGGCGCGACGCGAAAGAGCCTGAACACCTCGCGACCCGCCCGGCGACCCAGGCTCGCCGCGTCCAGCCTCGCCGCCGGAACATGCGCGGCGCACCGGCGGGCGCACAAGCCCGCGGGCTCGCCGGCGGGACCGCGCCATGATGGGGCGAACCGGCGGCGGCCGGGCGCCACCGGACC
>DATACF010000522.1:0-3462 GCA_036259235.1 Longimicrobium sp.
AACCGGCGGGCCCACTTCTTTTCGCTGCGCTTCGGAAGGTGCCTGCCTGGTCACTGGGCACTCGGAACTGCGAACTACGTCTCTGGGCATGTCCCTCCGCTGCGCTCCGGGCCGGGCTGCGGGCCGCGTAGGAAACGATACTACCGTTTCCAACGCGGCGAAGCCCCTGGCGGACTCCAGGTTCGCCCGTCATCCCCCCCAACCCGATCCCCTTCGCATTTCCCTCCGCCAGGGTCTTCGCCCTTCGGGCCCGCATCCCTCATGCAACGGCGCCTCACCGCCGAGCTTCGATCGCGTTTCGACCAGCGGTTCCACATACCTCCGCCACGGCTCGTCGCACACACAAATCAATGTAGTCGCGCGATTTATCGCGCCCGCGGAGCGCTCCCTCACACCGGCACCCGCCCCGCGCACCGTCGTTCTCCCCTCACCACGCACGCCCACTGCGTGCGGGGGGAGGGGCCGGGGGAGGGGGGCCCGCGGAGCCCGCCGCATGCGCTGGAATCCTGCCCTCACGCTCGAAATCCTCCCCCTCTCCCAGGGGTCGTTAGAGGAGGCGGGGGGTGAGGGCCGGCGATGCCCGCGCCGCGCCCCACGGCCGGTCGCCCACGACATTCTCTCCCGCTTCCCCCGGGCACGATCCATGATCCGGCCTTCGATACCTCTTACCGGACGGGAACGGATGGAGACGGACGGGCGGACGCCGCTGGAGGCGGCGCTGGGGCCGGCGCGGGAGGCGGTGGCGCGCTGGGTGGGCGGGGTGGAGCGCGGCGCGCACGTGGTGGTGCTCTGCCACTTCGACGCCGACGGGGTGGGGGCCGAGGCGCTCTTCGGGCGGGCGCTGGCGCGGCTCGGCTTCGGGCGCGTCTCGGTGGTGCACTCCGAGCGCGGCGAGTCGGCCTTCAAGGAGCGCGCGCGCCGCCGCCTGGCGGAGATGGCGCCCGACGCGCTCGTCGTCACCGACCTGGGCGTCCACGCGGCGGGCGTCCTCCCCGGCGTCCCCACCCTCTACGTCGACCACCACCGCCCCGAGGGACTCCCCGGCGGCGCGGCGACCGTCGTCACCGGTTACCCGTGGGAGCCGATCCCCGCCTCGGCGTGGATGGCGTACGACCTCCTCTCCCCGCTGGCGGACATCGCCGACCTGGCGTGGATCGCGGCGGTGGGGACGACGAGCGACCTGGGCGACCGGGCGCCGTGGCCGGAGCTCCCCGCCATCCGCAAGCGCTTCGGCGGCAAGGCGATCCGCGAGGCCGTCTCGCTGGTGAACGCCGCCCGCCGCGCCGGCGCCTTCGATGTCGAGACGGCGCTCCGGCTCCTGATGCACGCCGACGGGCCCTCGGTCTTCCTCGACGAAGCCCACCCGGACACCGCGCGGCTCCGCGCCTACCGGCTGGAGGTGCAGACCGAGCTGGCGCAGGCGCGGAAGACGGCGCCGGTCTTCGCGTCCACCGGCCCCTTCGCGCTCGTCCCCCTCGACTCGCCGTGCCAGGTGCACCCGCTGATCGCGCAGCAGTGGCGCGGCCGCTTAAAGGGGCACGCGGTGATCGCCGCCAACCGGGGATACCTCCCCGGCGTGGTCGCCTTCAGCATCCGCACCGCCCGCGAAGACCTCGTCCTCCCCGACATCCTCCGCGCCGTCGACCTCGGCGAGCACGAGCACGACGTCGGCCGCGGCCACGACCAGGCCTCCGGCGGCCAGCTCCCGCCCCCTCTCTTCAACCGCCTCATGGACGGCCTCGGCTTCGACGCCCGCGTCCACGTCCCGCTGCCGACGCAGCGGCTTCTCCCCGAAAGCGAATGAAAGTGCGTGAGTGCGTTGGTGCGTGAGTGCGTTGGTGCGTGAGTGCGTTGGGTCTGGCGAGGAAACGAGATCGGGGCGGGAGGAGGGCACCAGAACCGCGGGGCGCCTGCGGCGCGGCCCTCACCCTGGCGGCTCGCCTTGGGCTCGCCGCCTGTCCCTCTCCCGCACTACAGGAGAGGGACCTTTCACATTCGACGGGCTTTCCACGCGCGCCGAAGGATCCCGCCCAGTCCGCGAAGGCGGACTTCGTGCCGTTCCAGCCCCGGGTTTCAACCCGGGGTGCGGGCTCGCGGGAACGCATCGAATGCCCGAATTACGCTCCCCTCGCTCCCCTCGCTCACGCACTCACGCACTCACGCACTTTCCACCCCCGCCAGCGCGCGCAGGTGCTGCACCACCGCCTTCGCCGTGGCGTTCGCCTCGTAGCCGCCTTCGAGGACGGAGACGAGGCGGCCGCCCGCGCGCGCGTCGGCCCAGTCGCGTAAGGTGAGGGTGATGGGGTGGATGGCGCGCGGGTCGACGGCGAGGCCGCCCTGGGGGTCACCGGCCAGGATGTCGAAGCCGGCGGAGAGGAGGACGAAGTCGGGCGACTCCTCGAGGGGGATGGCGTTCAGCGCGTCGCGGAGGGCGGCTTCGAACGCTGCGCCGTCCGTCCCCGGCGCGAGGGGGACGTCGCCCGCGCCCGCCCCGGCTTCGGACGCGTCCTCCGGCCGCCGGTGGAGGGAGAGGACGGAGACGCCGGGGTCGCCGGCCAGGGCGCGGCGGAGCGCCGTGGCGGGGCGGGCGCCCCAGGCGACGACCAGCACCCGCGCGGAGCCGTGGCGCTCGCGGAGGTGGCGGGCGGCGATGGCGACGGTGTTGAAGAGGGAGAACTCGCCCGGAGCGTCGGCCCCCGCGCCGCGCCCCGGCGGCCGGGCGACGACGAAGACGTTGCGCGCCTCGCCGCGGAAGACCGTCTCGATGGCGGTGATCGCGCCGCCGACGGCCGCCAGCGCGGCGTCGAACGAGGCGCCCGAGACGGGGACGCCGCCCAGTTCCAGCGTCCGCCCCTCGGCCGCGGCGGCGATGGCGGTGCGCCGCACGTCGTCGATGTAGCGCTGGGTGTGCACCAGCCGCAGCTCGGCCTCCGAGGCGGGCTCGGCCTCCACCTGGAGGAGCGGGTCCCAGAGCGCCACCATGTCCTTCTGCACCGCGCGCACCAGCGCGGGGAGCCGCCCCTGGTGGTCGGGGTGGCTCCACCCCGTGTCGTGCCGCGGACAGTCCTCGTGGCTCACGAACGCCGTGACCTTCACCGGCTCTCCCCTTCCCTGGTACGCGGGAGACCGCCCGGACGCCGCCTGCGCCCCGGGGCGGTCGGAATCCTGCATGCGGCCCCCAATCTGACCGTCAGCAGGGACTCGCGACAGGAGGGACCGACGATGCAGGACTACGGCAGCCGCGGCGCGGGACCGGGCGCCAGCGACCTGGGCGCCTCGGAGAGCGCCGGGACGGGGACCGGGAACGACTCGATGGGGCTCAACGACTCGCGGCGCCAGGGCGGAGCCGCCTCGCCGCCGCCGGGGCGCGACCACGGCGGCGTCCGCGCGGGCGAGAGCGACCGCCTGGCCGACGACGCGCGCGGCGAGGGCGCCACCCCCGGCGTCGGAGACCCGGCGAAC
>DATACF010000523.1:0-3603 GCA_036259235.1 Longimicrobium sp.
GGACACGCGGTGGTCGCCGATTCGGCCGACCTGGCGCGGCTCCGGGTGTGGCCGCAGTGCCGCGATGCGCCCATCCCGCCGCTCGCGGGACGGACGCTGGTGGGGCTCTCGCTCATGGGCGACTGCCACGCCATGGTCCGCTTCGACGCCTTCCGCTCCGAGAGCCGCCGCGAGCTCCGCGTCCGCGTCCAGGAGCGCTACGGCGGGTGCCGCGCGGGCGGCTACGCCGACGCCTGGCTCCTCCTCCCCCCACTCCCCGAAGGGTGGTCCGTCCGCTTCACCGAGACCGGCGTCCCCGACGACACGCCGCTCGGGACCGGGTGGATCTACCTGCGCAGCGCGGGGAACCCGTCAGCCGCTGCCCTCAGGCTGTGGGAGCGCCCGTGAGCGGCGGCTCCTGGCCGCAGTCGTCGTACATGAGCCGCTGGCTGGTGCAGCGGGTCTGGCCGGGCACCAGGCGCCCCGCGCCGTCGTAGCGGAGCTGGAGGACCCACCCGAAGACCTCTCCGGGCCAGTGCGGCGGCCAGCCCGCCGCCGGCGGCAGCACGCCCGCGTCGGCCCCCAGCGCCTGGGCGAGCTGGAGGATCTCTCCGTGGTGCCAGCAGACCAGCACGGTGGCGTCGTCGTACTTCGGATGGTCGAGGAGGTGCCGCGCGACCTCGGCGTAGTCCTTGTCGGCGTGCTTGTCGTTGATCTCCAGCCGCAGCGCGCTCGCCAGCGGCTCCACCGTCAGCCGGGGGCGGTGGCTCGCGTCGGAATCGGCGGCGGCGAAGAGGAACCGCGGCCGGACCGGAGCCCCGTCGACCGGGTAGCCCTGGAAGAAGACGCTGTACGCCTGCGCCCGCGCCTCGCCGCCCGCCGAGAGCTTCGGTCCGCTCGCGGGCTTTTCCGCGTGCCGGATCAGGAGAATGGTGGTGTTGCGCGGCATCTCGCCTCCTTTCCAGGGTATGGGGCCGCTCCGGCGCCCCTCTCACCTGCCGTGGACTAGCCGAACAGCTTCCCCAGCCCGCCCGGCGAGTCCGTCTCGCCCTCCCCGTCCTCGCCGGAGGCGCGCCCCCCGTCCTCGTCCTCCGTCAGCGCGTCGTCCCACGCGGCGACCGGGCCCTCGTAGCGGTACACGGCGCCGTCTGCGGCCGTGAGCGTGATCGCCGCCTCCGCCTCGCCCGAGTACAGCGTCGTCTCCACCTTCGCCTCCACCGTCCCCACCGCCGCGCCGCCCCGCCACAGCTCGCCGTCCAGGTGCAGCTGGTCCACGTCGCGGCTCGTCCGCCCGCTCAGGTTCTCGCCCGTCACCTCCCACTCGCCCCCGCTCCCGGCGAGCGTGTAGCGCACCCACCCGCCGCGCAGCCCCGACAGGTCCAGGTGCAGCTGCAGGGCGCCGAAGCGGAACGTGGCGCTCGCGGGCGCCAGCGCGCCCTCGAGCCCCGTCGTTGTGGCCGATGGCTGTTCGGACACGGTCGCGATCTCCGGATGGAGGGTTGTTCAAGAGGCGTGGGAGGGGGATTCCGGCCGGCGGCCACGGGCGAATGTACGCGTCGCGCGACGCCTCACGCCACCTTGCGCCGCGCCGTAGATTGCGGGCTTCCGAACGATGCGGGGTCGACCGGGCGAAAGGCGAGGGACGTGGCGGAGGAGAACGAGTACCTGCTGGGGACGGGCGACGACGAGCTGGCGCGGCTGGGGTTCCAGCACCAGGTGTGGAGCGGCGAGGCGGCGCGGGGGTGGGAGCGCGCGGGGTTCGCGCCCGGGCACGCCATCCTCGACGTGGGGTGCGGCCCCGGCTACGCGGCCTTCGACCTGGCGCGGATCGTGGGCGCGCGCGGCCGCGTCCACGGCGTCGACGTCTCCGAGCGCTTCGTGGCGCACCTCCGCGCCGAGGCCCGCGCCCGCGGCGCCGCCCACCTCACCGCCGAGGTCGGCGACGTGGCGGCGATGGAGCTCGCGCCGGAGTTCGACGGGGCGTGGGCGCGGTGGGTCCTCTGCTTCGTCCCCGACCCCGCGGCGGTCGTCCGCTCCGTCGCGCGGGCGCTCAGGCCCGGCGGCCGCTTCGTGGTCCAGGACTACCTGAAGTACGAGGGGGTGGTGATGGCGCCCGAGGACCCGGCGTTCGACCGGGTGTGGGCGGCCATGGTGGCCTCGTGGCGCGCCTCGGGCGGCGACGCGCACGTGGGCGCGGCGGTCCCGTCGCTGATGGAGGCGGCCGGGCTGGAGGTGGTCGACGTCCGCCCCATCGTGCGCGGCGCTCGCCCGGGGACGGCGCTCTGGCAGTGGCCGCGCACCTTCTTCACCAACTTCCTCCCCACCCTGGTGGCGGGCGGCTTCGTCACCGCCGCCGACGCCGCGGCCTTCGACGCCCGCTGGGCCGAGCGCGAGCGCGACCCCGGCGCCTTCTTCTCCACCCCGCCCATGGTCGAGGTCGTCGGCGTCCGGCGGTAGCGCCCGCCGCCCTCACCCGTCTCGCGGGGAGCGCGGTTCTCCGCCGCGCTCCTCCATTCTCCGTTCCAGCCGCGCGAGGAACGCCCGCGGGTCGGCGGCGAACGCCGCGGCCGGCGAGCGGGCGAGCGCCGCGAGGAGCGCCTCGGGGTCCGGCTCCAGCAGCGTCCCGTCCTCCGTCCGGACCACCGTGCCGGCTTCCGCCGCGAAGGCCGTCAGCCCGTGGACGAAGTCCGGGTCCGGCGCGCGCGCGTCGAGCCGGAAGTAGATCTCCCCGACCCGGCCATCCGCGCGGACGACGTCGATCCGGGTGCCGTCCTCCGGCCCCCACCGCTCGACGTTCGGGCTCCACGACGCGGCGGGCGGGAGGATCTCGCCGAAACGCCGCGCGTAGTCGGCGGGCGGCTGCGCCGTGCTCCACCAGTCGATCGTTTCGAACGCCTCGTCCGGAAGCGTGCCGGAAGGCGCGTATCCGCACCGCGCGATTTCCGCGGCGGGGAGGAGCCATCCATCGAACTCCCAGGCGGCCATTCCCCTATTGCTCCCCGCCGCCAGGCAGTAGATCGTGGCGCTCGCGCTCCTCCACCGGGAGGGGGATGATGTCGTCGTAATCCTCCACCCATCGCTGGAGCGCGATCCAGGTCTCCTCACCGATCGTGGTCTCCGCCTGGCGGACGAAGCGCCCCCTCCCGTCGAGGATGCCCGTCGAGTGGGTGTCCGCCCAGATCCGGTACCTGCGCATCGCGTGCCTCAGAACGGTACGAAGTCGCGGTGGAAGACGCGTTGTGGATTACGAGAGCATCCGAATCCGCGCAAGGGCCCCGGAGGACGTCGCTGACCCGGCCCCGGCTTCCCCGTGGCCCGGCTCCTGCACAGGGGCACGTCCACCGATCACGGCGGCTAACTCGTTCAGGAGGATGCAGATATGAGTCTCGGTCGCAAGATGATGTGGATGGTGGTGGGGACGACCACCTCCAGGCTGGTCCGCGGCGCCACCCGGCGCGCGCTCCACAACCGCGCCGGCCGCCCCAAGCTCCCCACGAAGGTGCGCCGGAGCCGCGACATGGGGATGGCCATCGCCCTCGCCGCCGGCGCCAGCGCCCTCATGGCCTTCGGCGACGTCCTCAAGGAGCAGGGCCGCGACACCGCCCGCGCCAGCTAGCGCGCCTT
>DATACF010000524.1:0-1782 GCA_036259235.1 Longimicrobium sp.
GCGGATCGGGTTGAAGTTCTCCCCCTCCCTCGCGAAGCGGGGGGGGAGGGGGCCGGGGGGTGGGGGCTCGCGGAGGCGGCGGAATGCGACGGAAGCCCGCTCATCGCGATCGAAGTTCAGCCGTTCCGCGAAGTTGCGTGAGGGATGCGCGCCCGGAGGGTGGGGACACTGGCGGGGAGAATGGGACGACCTTCGCGATTCGCGACGTGGCCGACGCGGGCGGGGAGTCCGCCAGGGGCCCCACCGCGTTGGCAACGGTCGTATCGTTGCCTACGCGGCGCGCAGCCCGGCCCGGAGCGCAGCGGAGGGACACGCCCAGATCCGCAGTTGCAGTTCGCCGTTGAAGATGCCGACTAAGCCGAAGAATCCGATCCGACACACGACAATGCAGAAGCGAGAGGACGCATGCCGCACGCGGGCCTGACGATCGTGACCGCCACGCCGCCCACGCCGAACGGCGACCTGCACGTCGGCCACCTCGCGGGGCCGTTCGTGGCCGCGGACGTCCACGCGCGCTACCTGCGGCTCCGCGGCCGCGACGCGCGCCTGGTGTGCGGCACCGATCCGCACCAGAGCTACGTGGCCTTCAAGGCCGCCCAGCTGGGCGAGGCGCCGCGCGAGACGGCCGCGCGCTTCGGCGCGGAGATCGAGGCGACGCTGGCCGCCGCCCGCGTGGAGCTCGACCACTTCGGCCGCCCGCTGGAGCCGGCATCGACGCACCGCGACGTGGTGAACGCGGCCTTCGCCCGCCTCTGGCGCGAGGGGCGCCTCGTCCCGGCGGAGCGCCCCTGGCTCTATTGCGAGGGGTGCGGCGACTGGGTGTTCGAGGCGTACGTCTCCGGCCGGTGCCCGCACTGCGGCGCGGGGGCGGGGGGCGGGGGGTGCGAGGCGTGCGGCCGCCCCAACGACTGCGTGGACCTGGGGGAGCCCCGCTGCCGCGCGGGGCACGTCCCGTCGGTGCGGATGCGCCGACAGCTCGTCGTCCCCGTGGCGCCGCACCTCGACGCCCTGCGCGCGTACCTCGACGGGGCCGAGATGAGCCCGCGGGTGCGCGCGCTGTCGGAACGGGTGCTGGAGGACGGCTTCCCCGAGGTGTCGGTGACGCACCCGGCGGGGTGGGGGCTCCCCGCGCCGGTGCCGGGGTGGGAGCACGAGCGCCTCCTGTCGTGGGCCGAGATGGCGTTCGGCTACATGGCCATCGTGGAGGACCTGGCGAAGCGCGACCCGTCGCTGGCCGGGCGCTCGCTCTGGCAGGGCGAGGGGACGGAGGTGGTGCAGTTCCTGGGCTACGACACGGCGTTCTTCCACGCGCTCCTGAACCCGCTCCTCTACCTGGCGCACGGGACGGAGCCGCCGCGGACGCTGGTGTCGAACGAGTTCTACCGCCTCGACGGGGCCAAGTTCAGCACCAGCCGGATGCACGCGGTGTGGGGGCGCGAGCTGCTGGCCGAGGCCCCGGCCGACGCGGTCCGCTTCTACCTGGCGTGGACGGCGCCCGAGCGCGAGCAGACCAACTTCACCCGCGCGGACTTCGACGACACGGTGCGGCGCGAGCTCGTCGAGGGGTGGCAGGGGTGGCTCCGCGACCTGGGCGCGCGCGTGGCGGCCGAGGGCGGCGAGGCGCCGCGCGCGGAGGCGACGACCCCCGAGCACCACGCCTTCGTGGCCGAGCTGGAGCGGCTGCGCGACGAGGCGGCGGCGGGGTACGCGGCGGCGACCTTCTCGCCGCAGCGGGCGGCGCGGGCGCTGTGCGAGGTGGCGCGGCGGGGGCGGCGCTTCGGG
>DATACF010000525.1:0-2153 GCA_036259235.1 Longimicrobium sp.
CGCTCGCCGCCTGCGCCGCCGCGGGGGCCGCCTCGTCCGACGACGCGCGCCCCTCGGCCCCGTCCCCGTCCGCCACGACCGCCTCGCCCGCCGCCGCGCAGGAGCCGCGGTGGGGGCTGGTGATCCACGGCGGCGCGGGGACCATCCGCCGCGAGGACATGAGCCCGGAGCGGGAGGCGGCGTACCGCGCCTCCCTCGCCCGCGCGCTGACGGCGGGGCACGCGGTGCTGGCGCGCGGGGGGGCGAGCATGGACGCGGTGGAGGCCGCCATCAACGTGATGGAGGACGACTCGCTCTTCAACGCGGGGAAGGGGGCCGTCCTCACCGCCGACGGGCGCGCCGAGCTGGACGCCGCCGTGATGGACGGCGCCACGCTCGCCGCCGGGGCGGTGGCCGGGCTCCACCGCGTCCGCAACCCGATCGACCTGGCGCGCGCGGTGATGGAGCACTCGCCGCACGTGATGATGATCGGCGACGGCGCCGAGCGCTTCGCCGCCGAGCGGGGGCTGGCGATGGTGGAGCCCGGGTACTTCGTCACCGCCACCCGCCGCCGCCAGTGGGAGCGGATGCGCGCCCAGGACTCGTTGCGCGCCGACAGCGCCCGCCGCGCCGGGCGGAGCGCCATGTACGCGGTCCCCGACGAGCGGAAGTTCGGCACCGTGGGCGCCGTCGCGCTCGACAGAAGAGGCAACCTGGCCGCCGGGACCTCGACGGGGGGGATGATGATGAAGCGCTACGGGCGGGTGGGCGACGTCCCCATCATCGGCGCGGGGACGTACGCCAGCAACCGCTCGTGCGCGGTGAGCGCCACCGGCCACGGCGAGTTCTTCATCCGCAACACCGTCGCCCACTCCATCTGCGCGCTGATGGAGTACGGCGGCCTCTCGCTCCAGGCCGCCGCCGACTCCATCGTCATGAAGCAGCTCGTCGCCCAGGGCGGCGACGGCGGGATCATCGCCATGGACCCCCGCGGCAACTGGACCCTCACCTTCAACTCCGCCGGGATGTACCGCGGCCGCATCGGCGCCGACGGCCGCCCGGAGGTGGCGATCTTCCGCGACAACTAGGGGACAGGGGATAGGGGACAGGGGACAGCCTGCCGGTCCCCTGCCTGCTGTCCCCTGTACCCTGTTCCCTGTCCCCTGGGGTTCCAATGCGCGTCCGCGAGGTGCTCGAAAGCTCCCTGTACGCGGCCGACCTGGAGGCGGCGGAGCGCTTCTACACGCGGGTGCTGGGGCTGGAGGTGATCGCGCGGGTGGCGGGGCGGCACGTCTTCTTCCGCTGCGGGGCGCGCGTGGTCCTCGTCTTCGACCCCGAGCGCACCCGCGAGGGCGGCGAGGTCCCCGGCCACGGCGCCGAGGGGCCGGGGCACCTCGCCTTCGCCATCCCCGAAGCCGACCTCGGCGCCTGGCGCCGCCACCTCCTCCGCGAGGGCGTCGCCATCGAGAGCGACTACACCTGGCCCCGCGGCGGGCGCTCCCTCTACTTCCGCGACCCCGCCGGCAACTCCCTCGAGCTCGGCACCCCCCGCATCTGGGACATCGCGGAAGGCGAGATCTTCCGCGACGGATAGGAACGGCAATCTCTCACAGGGGGCACAGGGGACACAGGGGGAATGCGATGAAGTTCCCTCTGTGCCCTCTGTGTCCCCTGTGAGAGGCCGTCGTTCGCGGAGCCTTCATCGCGACGGGGCTTTGCGTCACGCGACGAGGTTCCAGAGCGCCCGCAGCACAACCCAGGCGAGCGCCGCGATCCCGCCGAGGAGAAGGAGGAGGAGCACGACGACCCCGGCGACGAACGCCGTGCTGGAGCGCCGCGCGTCCTCGGGGCGGAGACGGGCGGCGTCGAGGAGGCGGATGTTGCGGCGGTTGGCCTTCCACCCGGCGTCGAAGAGGTCGCCCACGAAGGGGATGGCGCCGACCAGCGCCTCGATCCCGACGTTCAGCACCATCCGCAGCAGGACGGGGAGCGGCGCCCCCCTCCGCGCCGCCTGCACCACGATCACCCCCGAGAGCGCCGTCCCCGCCAGGTCGCCCACGCCGGGGACGAGCCCGATCACCGCGTCGAGCCCGATCCGCCGCCCCGTCCCGGGGATGGGGATCGAGTCGTCGAGGAGGTACGCCAGCCGCTCGATCCCCCCCCCCCCCCCCAAC
>DATACF010000526.1:0-2337 GCA_036259235.1 Longimicrobium sp.
GCCGACTCGGCCGGCGCCGCGGCGCCGACGCGGCCGCCGAAGGCCGAGCCCCCCGAGGACCGCGTCTCGTTCTGGCGCGAGGACCCCCTGGTCAACGAGCACCACGAGCACTGGCACAACGTCTACCCCTTCGCCGGGCGGCCGAACGCCAGCGGGGTCCCCGTCCTGGGGAGCCGGCAGGAGGAGCTGTTCGGCTACATGCACGAGCAGATGCTGGCCCGCTACGACGCCGAGCGGCTGGCGGCGGGGCTCCCGCGCGTAGAGGCGTTCGGCACCTACACCGACCCGATCCCGCAGGGGTACGACCCCGGGAGCCTGGCGCTCTGGAACGGGAGCGGGTGGCAGGTGTGGGGCCCGCGCCCCGCGGGGACCCGCTGGAGCGACCTCACGGCGGGGCGCCTCGCCCTCCGGCCGGGGGCGAAGGTCGCCGACCAGCAGGCGTTCTTCGACGAGCTGGAGAAGACGGGCTCCAGCGGCACCTTCTCGAAGCTCGCGCCGCCGGTGGCCGTCGACGCGCGGGGCGAGAACCTGGGCGGGGCCGAGGAGGCCGGGATCGGCTCGCCCGACTACTACGGCGCCAGCGACCCGCGCAACTTCCGGACGTACGGGAACCACCACAACGACGGGCACATCCACACCGCCGCCTGGAACGACGACGACCCCGCCATGCAGGTGGGGGTGATGTGGTCGACCGCCACGGCGCTCCGCGACCCCTTCTTCTGGCGGTGGCACAAGGAGGTCGACCAGGTCTTCGCCGCGCACCGCGCCCGGCTGGAGCCGTACGACTTCGCGGCCGACGCGCCGAAGGTGCGGATCGGGAAGGAGGGGGCCTTCAGCGCCGACATCGTGGTGCTCCGGGCCACCGGCGGGGCGGTGGACGACGACGCGGCCGCGCGCGCCGCGTTCGGGGGCGAGACGGTGCCGGGGGTGGAGCCCACGCGGGAGCTGCGCACCGAGATGCTCCGGCGCACGGTGACGCTCCAGGACGACGCCGGAAACCCGGTGCCGCGGGAGATCGAGTTCGTCTCGCACGAGGACTTCCTCTACGCCTTCCGGGTGCGGAACCTGGCGGGGGCGCCGCAGGAGCTGGCGGTGCGCGTCTTCCTCGCCCCCGAGACGCTGGTGGACGACCGCGACGCGTGGATCGAGATGGACCGCTTCGCCTACCGGCTGGAGGGCGAGGAGGGGATCGTCGTCCGCCGCTCGGAGGACGCGTCGGTGGTCCGCAAGCCGGCGCTCAAGGCCGGCGACCTCACGGACGCGGAGCGGTCGGCCGACACGCCGGAGACGGCGTGGTGCGACTGCGGGTGGCCGTACACCATGCTCCTCCCGCGGGGGACGAAGGAGGGGATGGCCTTCCGCCTCTTCGTGATGTTCACCTCCGGCGCCGACCTCTCGGGGCCCGCGCGCCCGGGGAAGTGCACGTCGGTGAGCTACTGCGGCCTCAAGGACGCGGAGTACCCGGACGTGCGCGACATGGGGTACCCCTTCAACCGCCGCTTCGCGAAGCCGGTCTCCGAGACGGTGGCCGCCCACGACCACATGGCGTGGACGACGCTCTCGATCCGGTGGGCCGGCTCGCACCCCGCCCCCGGCGAGGTGGTGGACACCGCGTCGCTCCGCGAGGTCGCGGCGGTCGAAGGCGTCTGATCACGGGCCGCGCGTGGCGGCAGGGTCTCGCGCCGAAGAGAACGCAGGGGGAGCGGAGAGCGAGGCGTCTCCGCTCCCCCTGCTTTTCCGCGTGGCGCGCCGCTCGTCGCGGGGGCCGGATAACGCGCTCCCCCGCAACGGCTTGCGCTCCCGTTTCGCGACCGATTGATGGGATCGCGCGACACAATGGGACTTTGACGGGGGTTGACACGACGTGGATGGACGTTTAGACTCGCTGTCCTTGGGAGTCGCGTCCCGATGTCGTACCGGCCTCACGCCCCCGTTCGCGCGGGGGAGGCGGCCGGCGCCGAAGCACGCAAGCCGTGCATCGTGCAGGACATCGGCGGCGCGATTTTTCGTTTCCCGACGCTTCGGACCTTCTGCTTCGCCCTGGGGGCGCACATGCCACGACGCTTCGCACAACTCTTTGCCCGACTCGCCGGCTTCATGCCCGGCGTGCATCGGCTGGCGCATGCCGGCCGCCGGGGAGGGGTGCGTCCGTGCGCGTCGGCCATCGGGTGGACGGAAGTCGCCGGGATCGGCGGCAGCGGACGGAATCACAAGCGGGATCGCGGGAAAAACCAGCGCGGGAGCTCCGGCATGGTCTACGCCTCGGTGTAGACGTACCGGACCTTCGACACGGAGGCGAACGAGATCGCCCCGCCCGCGCTGACTGACGCGGGCGGG
>DATACF010000527.1:0-8323 GCA_036259235.1 Longimicrobium sp.
CGGTTCCCAGGAACCGCGCCGGCCGGAGTTTGTGCAAGCTCCGAATGTCTTCAGCCGCCCGAGCCCGCCTGCTTGGTGAGCTCAATGGTGATGCAGATTCCGTCGGTGCACTGGACGGAGCTGGTGCCACCATCAGTCGGAGTGCCGCTCGCCGGCTGCGTGCTTTCTTCGCGGACGGGGGCGGTCGGCGCCTCGGGGGCCACGGGATCGGTGCCGCAGGCGGCCAGCGCGGAAATTGCCAGGCAGGCCAGGAGGAACCGGGCGGTCTTCATGAGTGTTCCAATTGTTGAAGGGGGGAGACCTGAGAGCTTCGTGACGGCCGTTGCAGCCGACGCGTCTACAGTGTAACCTCAGGCCGCCCCACCGGCCAATCTCCTGCGCCTCCGGACCATATAATTCCCGTCACACATGGCCACACTCCCCCGCCCTCTGATCGTGATGCACCCGAATGGTGCGTTCCGGGAACGCGTTCGGCGCGTGGGCGGGAAGAGCTTCCGGTGCAGCTTCCTCCCCGACTGGGACGCGCTCCGGGCCGCCGTCTCCGACGCGCCCCCGGCCACCCTCCTGATCGTCGACCCCTACGCCACCGCCGCCCGCGACGGGGGGCAGCTCTCCAGCGAGCTTCGTGCCCTCCTCTGGGAGTTCCCGTCGGCCACGGTGGTGGCCGCCATGGAGATCCGCCCCGGGCGCTCGCACGACCTGCGGACGCTGGGGGAGTGGGGAGTCACCGACATCATCACCCTCGACGAGGACGACACCCACGAGGCCATCGCCCGGCGGCTGCGGGCGGCGACGGGGCGGCCGCTCTCCAACCTCCTCCAGCAGTGCCTCCCCGGCTCCATCTCGGGGCGGGCGCGGCTCCTCCTGATGACGGCGGCCGAGGTGGTGTCGATGGGGGGACGGGGGAAGGACCTGGCGCGGGCGCTCCATCTCTCGGAACGGACGGTCCTCCGCTGGTCGGAGCGGGCCATGCTCCCGCCGCCGCGGCGGCTGATGGCGTGGATGCGGATCCTCCTGGCGGCGTCGCTCCTCGACGACCCCGGGCGGACGGTCCTCAGCGTGGCCTACGCCTGCGGCTACTCGTCGGACAGCTCCCTGCGGCGGGCGATGCAGGACTTCCTGGGGACGATCCCCACGACGCTCCGCCGCGAGGGGGCGTTCGCGCGGGCGTCGGGGCTCTTCCTCGCGGAGCTGAAAGAGGTCCGGAGCGGCGGGACGATCCCCCCCTCCCGCGGCGACCTCCCGCCCTCGGCCTCCCCGCGCCGGCCGAAACGGCGGGAGTAGGCGCCGCGGATCCTGGAAGACGAGCACCCCGCCGGAAGCCTTCCGGCGGGGTGCATCATTCTGGTGCGGGGCGGGGCGGGAAGGGGGCGCCCGGGTGGTCGAAGAGGCGCAGGCTCCACCCGGCGCCCTCGACGCAGAGGGCGGCGAGCCACCCGGGGCCGGGGTCGAGCTCGCGCAGCGTCCACCGCTCCGCCTCGGCCGGGTCGCCGCGGGTGCGGAGGAGGCGGGCGGGCTCGCCGGGGACGAGCGTCACGTCGAAGCGGTCGAGGGGCATCGAGAGCCCTTCGCCCACCGCCTTGATGAACGCCTCCTTCCGCGTCCAGCAGGTGAAGAACGCCCGGTCGCGGAGGCCGGCCGCGATGGCGCGGAAGACCTCGTTCTCGGGCGCGGAGAAGAAGCGCTCCGCGATGGCCTCGCCGTCGGGCATGGGGCGGAGCGGCTCCAGGTCGACGCCGATCTCGCGGCCGCGGACGACCGCCAGGAGGAGCCCGTCCTCGGCGTTGGAGACGTTGAAGCGCAAGCTCCCGGCGGCGGGCCCGTCCAGCTCGGGCTTCCCGTGGCTCGCCGCGCGGTAGCGGATCGCGGCGGGGGCCACGCCCAGGTAGCGGCCGAGGAGCTCGCGCTGGAGGCCGCGCCCGGCCACGAAGCGGTCGCGGTGCACGTCGAAGCGGTAGCGCGCGGCGCGGGACCGCTCGTCGTCGTCGAGGAAGGCGTGGAGGCGGCGGAGCTCCGCCGGGGGGAGGGAGAGCGAGGCGCGCCAGACGTGCACCTCGCCCTCGGGGAGCGCCACCCCGGGGGGCGGCGCCTCCCAGCCGGCGTCAGCCACGGGGCGCGCCGCCCAGTCGGTGCAGGGCCTCGATCAGCTCCCCCGAGAGCGTCGCCAGCACCGCGTCGCGGTCGCCGTTGACGAAGAAGTGGTCGCCGGGGAACATGTGCCTCCGGAACGCCACCGTGGTCTGCTCGCGCCAGGCGTCGACCTCTTCCTCCGACACCTCGTCGTCGGTGCGCCCGCCGTACGCCGAGATCGGGAGGTCGAGCGGGGGCTCCGGGGTGTAGCGGTACGTCTCGGAGAGCGAGAAGTCGGCCCGGAGGACGGGGGTGATCAGCTGCATGATCTCCGCGTTCTGGAGCACCTCCTCGGGGGTCCCCTTGAAGCGCCGGAGCTCGCGGTGGAACTCGGCCTCGGGGAGGGCGTGGATCGGCGGGTCGGTCAGCGGGACCTGCGGCCCGGGGCGCCCCGAGGGGAAGAGGTGCACCGGGAGGGTCCGCCCCCGGCGGCGGAGGAGCCGGGTCAGCTCGAAGCCCATGATGGCGCCGTTGCTGTGCCCGAAGAAGGCGAAGGGGCGGTCGAGGAAGGGGAGGAGGACCTCGTACAGCTTCTCGACCAGCTCGGGCATGGCGGCGTACGGGGTCTCCATCAGCCGGCTCTCGCGCCCGGGGAGCTGCACCGAGCAGACCTCCACCTCGGCCGGGAGGGCGCGCGGCCAGGCGTAGTAGATCGACGCGCCGCCCCCCGCGTACGGGAAGCAGAAGAGGCGGAGGCGCGCGCCGGGGTTCGGCTTCGGGAAGACGACCCAGTTCCCCGGGGCCGTGATCGGTCTGCTCATTCGCTTAGACGTTCCGGTTCAGGCTCGTGACGATTACGACTGCCCGCCCTCGGCGGCGCGGCGGGCGTCCGCCTCCATCTTCTCGCGCAGCGACTTCGGGCGCATGTCGGTCCAGACCTCCTCGATGTAGGCCAGGACCTCGGGCTTGAGCCCCGTCTTCCCCACGTCGTGCCACCCGAGCGGGAGCTCGCGGTCGGCGGGCCAGATGGAGTACTGCTCCTCGTCGTTCCTCACCACGCGGTAGGTCGTGGTGTCCTCGCGGTCGCTCGACATGGTCGGCCTCGGGTTCGGTGTGGAGGAAAGCTACTGCGAAGAGTCCTGCCGTTCGTGCTCCCGGATCTCGTTCCCGGCGATCGTGACCTGCTGGATCTCGGTGCTCCCCTCGATGATCTCCATGACGCGGGAGTCGCGGAGGTAGCGCTCCACCGGGTACTCCTCGGAGCAGCCGTGGGCGCCGTGGAGCTGGACGGCGTCGAGGGCGGCGCGGGTGGCGGCCTGGCTGGCGAAGTACTTCGCCACGAAGGTCTCGGCGGCGGCCGAGGGGTCGCCCGCGTCGCGGAGCCACCCGGCGCGGAGGCAGAGCCAGTGCGCGGCGCGGTACTCGGTGGCCATGTCGGCGAGCCGCCGCTGCACCAGCTGGTGCTGGGCGATGGGGACGCCGAACTGCACCCGCCGCGTGGCGTACGCCAGCGAGGCGTCGAGGCAGGCGCGGACGATCCCCACCGTCCCGCACCCCACGCTGTAGCGCCCCACCTCCAGCACCGACACCGCCACCGCCAGCCCGAAGCCGGGCCCGGCGATCCGGCTCTCCTTCGGGACCCGGCACCCGTCGAACCGGAGCTCGGCGAGCATGGAGGCGCGCGTCCCGGTGATCCCGCCGAGGGGCCGGACCTCGAAGCCGGGGGTGCCGCGCTCGACCAGGAAGGCGATCGGCTTCCCCTCGGCCTTGGCGAAGACGAGGTAGACGTCGGCGATCCGGCCGTACGTGGTCCACTTCTTCACGCCGCTCAGAACGTAGTCGTCGCCGTCGGCCACGGCCACGGTCTCCACCGCCGAGGCGTCGCTCCCCACGTTCGGCTCCGAGAGCGCGAACGCGCCGATTGCCTCGCCGCGGGCGAGGCGCGGGAGCCAGCGCTCCTTCTGCGCGCGGCTCCCGTACCGCAGCACGGCGTAGGAGGCCATGCTGTGCACGGTCAGGAGCGAGCGGATCGACGAGCACCCGCGCCCCAGCTCCTCGTTCAGGAGCCCGAAGGTGACCCAGTCCATCCCCGCCCCGCCGTGCTCCGCCGGGACGACGGCGCCCAGCCACCCGGTGGCGGCGAGCGCGTCGACGGCCGCGCGCGGGGTCTCGGCCGCGCGGTCCCAGGCGCCGGCGTTCGGGGCCACCTCGCGGTCGACGTACGCGCGGAAGGCGGCGCGGGCCGCCTCCTGCGCGGGGCCCAGCTCCATCCGGAGCGCGGCCGGCGGGGCGACGGCCGCTTCCGGGGCGAGCGCGGTGTCGCTCATCGCCCCTCCCGTCAGGCCGCGACGCCCAGCTTGCGCTCGACGAAGCGGGTGATGGCGCCGATGCTCCGGAAGTTGTCGAGCTCCAGGTCCTCGCTCTCGCAGGTGATCCCGAAGCTGGTCTCGACGAACTGCACCAGCTGCATGGCGAACATCGAGTTCACGAACCCCGTGGCGAAGATGTCGTCGTCCTCGCCCAGCTCGTGGCCCCGCACGAAGCGCGAGACGAACTCGCGCACCTTCCCCTTGATCTCCTGCTCGCTCATCGCGCTATCCTCGCAAAGAAGTCGTTCGAAGTCGGAAGGACGCCGCGCCTCAGGCACCGGCGTAGTCGAAGAACCCGCGGCCGCTCTTCCGGCCGTGCAGCCCCGCGTCCACCATCTTCTTGAGCAGCGGGCAGGAGCGGAACTTGGGGTCGCCGTAGCTCTCGTGGAGCACCTCGATCGAGTACAGGATGGTGTCGAGGCCGATCAGGTCGCCGGTGGCCAGCGGCCCCATCTTGTGCCCGAAGCAGGTGACGAAGATCCGGTCGACGTCCTCGGGGGTGGCCACCCCGTCCTGCACCAGCCAGGCGGCCTCGTTGATCGTCAGCATGAGGACGCGGTTGGAGACGAAGCCGGGGAGGTCGTTGACGACGATCCCCTCCTTTCCCATCTGCTTCAGCATCCCCAGCGCGGTGTCGATCGTCCGCTGGGTGGTGTAGAAGCCGCGGATCGTCTCGACCACGGGCTTCAGCGGCACCGGGTTCATGAAGTGCATCCCCAGCACCCGGTCGGGGCGGCCGGTCCACCCGCCGATGCGGGTGATGGAGATGCAGCTGGTGTTGGCCGCGAAGCAGGCGTGCGGCGGGCAGACCGCGTCGAGCTGCGGGTAGATCGACTCCTTGATCGCCACCTTCTCGGTGGCGTTCTCGATCACGAAGTCGGCCTCGGCGAAGGGCGCGTAGTCGGTGGTGAAGGTGATGGCCGCGAGCACCTCGTCGGCGGACGGGCCCCCCTTCTGCTTCGAGAACATCCCGTGGAAGCGGACGTTCTTGGCGATCTCGCCGCGGGCGCGGTCGAGGACCTCCTGCGAGACGTCGAGCAGCACCACCCGGTGGCCGGTCTGGGCCAGGTTCTGGGCCACGCCGACGCCCATCACCCCGGCGCCGACCACGCCGACCGTCCGCACCGCGGTGACCTCTCCCTCGTGGGTCGTCATCGTCTTCGAATCCAATCGCTCAAGCGGCCGCGCGCCGGGAGACGCGGGCCGCGTCGGGTTGTCGTCGTGTGCCGGGATGTCCGCGCGACCCGCCGCGCCGCCGCCGGCACCGCTCGAAAGGCCCCCCGCGCGCGTACGGGGCGCGGGAAGCGGAAAACCGGACGCGCCGCGGGACGAGCTCCGGCGGGTCCGGGAGAACCACCCAAAGTACGACCGGGCGCGGGAGCCGGCGAGGGCCCCGCGCCCGTCCAGCGCGGACCGGACCTCAGTCCAGCCCGGCGGCCTGCATCTTCTCGCGGAGCGACTTGGGCCGCATGTCGGTCCAGGTCTGCTCGATCCACTCCAGGCACTCGGCCTTGGGCCCGCTGGGGCCGACGGCCGTCCACCCGAGCGGGAGCTCGCGGTCGGCGGGCCAGATCGAGTACTGCTCCTCGTGGTTGACGACCACCTGGTAGATGGTGGTGTCCTCGCGGTCGTTGCTCATGGGACGGGCCTCGGAGGTCGGAAAGGGACGGTTTCGGGAACGGCGCCTCCCGCGCGACCGCGCGGGAGGAGGGACTGCGTGTCAGGCCCCCGCCGCGGCCGGCACCGGCTCGCTCGGCTCGGGGGGCGGGGGCGGCTGCATGGGACGCGGCGGCGCGGCGTCGGGGAGGTCGCGCTCGATGTTCCGGATGCTGGGAACCAGGTACATCCCCACGGCGGTCAGGAGGCTGAGCGCGCCCAGGACGATGAACATCAGCCCGATCCCCCGCCCCGGGCCCACCCCGATCACGGCGCCCACGCTCCCGGCCAGCGCGCCGCCGGGCATCAGCATCGGCTCGAATACGCGCTGCGCCAGCGGGCCGGCCAGGAGGACGGCGAGGGGCATGGTGGAGATGGCCATCATCCGGCGGATGGCGAAGACGCGCCCCAGGACGTCGGGCGGGGTCTTCCCCATCCAGATCGCCGAGCTGCTCCCCACCAGGATGGGCGCGCTCAGCGAAAAGAGGAAGAGCGCGAGGGCGATCAGCGCCATGGAGGGACGAAGCCCCATCAGCGCGACGCAGACGCCGCCCCACCCCGCCACGGCGGCGATCCCCAGCACCCGGTTCTTCGGCCCGCCCCAGGCGCCCATCAGGAGCCCGCCCAGGAGAGAGCCCACCCCGGCCACCGAGACCACGATCCCCAGCCGGTCCGGGGTGGAGAAGGCCAGGATCAGCGGCTGCACCAGCGGGGTGATGAAGCCGCCCCAGAAGTTGATGACCGCGAAGGAGACCAGGAGCCAGAAGAGCCCCGGCCGCGTGCGGATGTAGGTGAAGCCGTACGCCGCGTCGCGGAGGATGGAGCGGCGCGGCCCCCCGGCGTCGGAGCGCGGCGGCGCGGGGATGCGGATGAAGAGGAGCGTCCCCACCGCCACCAGGAAGGTGGCGAAGTCGATCATCAGCACCCCGCGGAGCCCGATCTGCGTCACCAGGACGCCGGCCAGGAGGGGGGTGACGATGTGGGTGAAGCTCCCCACCACCTGCCACATCCCGATGGCGCGCGGGTAGTGCTCGCGCGGCACCAGCATCGCCGTCGCCGCCGTGAAGGCGGGGTCCTGGAAGGCGCCGATGGAGGCGCTGGCCAGCGAGATCAGGACGAAGTGCCAGGGCTCGAAGGTGCCGGTGACGACCAGCGCGGCGATGCACAGCGTCATCAGCGCCGCGCCGGCGTCGCTCCAGATGAGCACCCGGCGGCGGTCCCACCGGTCGACCATCGCCCCCGCCACCGGCGAGAGGAGGATCGCCGGCGCCAGCGCGGCGAAGAAGAGGAGCCCGAACTGCTCGACGGACCCCGTGCGCTCGTAGATCCACACCGGGAGCGCGAAGCCGGTGAGCCCCGACCCCAGCCCCGAGACCAGCTGCCCCGCCCAGAGGACGAGGAAGGTCTTCATCTCCCCCAGCGCCTCCCGGAGGGAAGGCGTCCGTTCCTGCTCCTGCTGCATTCCGGTTCTGCTCCGGTAAGCCCGCCCCGGCGGAAGGCCGCGGCAGGCGAAGAAGATTCGTGTTCGTTTCGAGCTCGGGCGCCGGCCCTACCGCGCCAGCGCCAGCGCTTCCGCGCCCGTGGCGGCGACCAGGTCGCCCGGGGCGACCTCGACCTCCACGGCCGCCGCGCCGCCCCCCACCACCACGGTGGGGTGCTCCAGCAGCGACGCGTCCACCAGGACCGGGAGCCCCCGCGCCCCGAAGGGCGAGACCCCGGTGGGCGGGTACCCCAGCCGCTCCGCGAGGAGCTCGCGCGGGGCGAGCTCCACCCGGGCGCACCCCAGCCGGGCGGCGGCCGCCTTCAGGTCCACCCGCGCGGGCGCGGGGGCGACCACCAGGGCCAGCGCGCCGCCGCCCGCGCAGCGGACGAGGAGCGTCTTGGCGATCCGCTCGGGCGCGTACCCCAGCGCCGCCGCGAAGTCGGCCGGCGAGCGGACCGGGCCGGGGACGCCGGCGTGGCGCCGGAGGGTGAACGGGACCCCCGCCGCTTCGAGCGCGCGGACGACCTCGGGGTGCGGCTCGGGGAGGCTCACGCGGCGGCGGAAAGACGGGTCCCGGGAGGCGCTTCCGGCCCGCCCGGGACCGGAAGGCCGCCAATCTAACACCTTTACCGCAGCTTTTGAATCACCCCGAACACAAGACGCCAGACTGATACGCCGTGGACGCCCCGCCGTGGCCCAACCGCCTCCGGGAGCACGACGTGGGCGGGCCTCCCAAGGCCCGCCC
>DATACF010000528.1:0-5591 GCA_036259235.1 Longimicrobium sp.
CGGCCGATTCTTCGCCCGATGCGTCTTTACCCCACGACCGCCGGGGGCGCGGCGGCGACGGGCGGCGGCGGCGGGGGCGTCACGGCCGGCGCGGCGGCGGGCGCCGGGGCGGGCGGGGGGCCGAAGGCCAGCTCGCGGACCAGGACGGTGAGCGGGACGGCGAGGATGGCGCCGCTGGGGCCCAGGACCCACGCCCAGAAGATCACCGAGAGGAAGGAGAGGAGGGGCGACATGTTCATCTCCCGCCCCACGTAGCGCGGGCCGATGACGTTGTCCATCACGTTGTTGATGACCATGTACCCCGCCAGCACGATCACCGCCGCCTGCCACCCCAGCCCCACCAGGGCCAGGAGGACCGGCGGGATCACCGACAGCGTGAACCCGATGTTGGGGACGAAGGAGAGGATGAACGAGAGCATCCCCCACACCAGCGCGTACTCGACGCCCACGATCCAGAGGAGGACCACGTCGAGCGCGGCGGCGATCAGCCCCAGCACGGCGCGGACGCCCATGTAGCCGCGGATTGTCTCCGAGAAGGCCATGAAGCGCGCCGCCATCTCGCCGCCCTCGCGGTCGCCGGCGGCCACGCGGTCCTCCAGCCGCACCATCCCGCCCAGCATGAAGGCGAAGATGAAGAGGGTGAGGAGGAGGTTCCCCGCCATCCCCGCCGTCGCCGTGGAGATGTCGAGGATGGCCTGGCCCACGCGCGGCCCCTCGATGGCCGTCTCCAGGTAGCGCGCCGCGTCGATCCCCCGCGCCTCCAGGCTCCGGGTGAGCGAGACGACGAGCCCCTCCAGCCCCGCGCGGTAGCGGGGGAAGTCGAGCGCCAGCTGCCGGAGCGACGCGGCCAGGAAGCCGACCACCAGCAGCCCGCCGAGCACCACCGCCAGCACCACGCCGCCGACGGCCAGCGCCCCGGGGACGCGGCGGCGGCGGAGCGCCCGCACGCTCGACTGGAAGAGGAGGGCCAGGAACGCCGCCATCAGCACCGGGTTCAGCATCCCGGACGCCGCGCGCAGCCCAGTGATCAGGATCACCACGCTCGCCCCGCCCAGGAGGAAGGGGAGCGGCCCGCGCCGGATCTGGTTGATCATCACTCGTCGATTCCTTTGCCGCGAAGGAGGCGGTGGGGACGGCCGGAAGCCGGCGCCGGAGAAGGTCTACGTCGTTGGGGCGGAAGGAGATTCGCCCGGGGGGGAACGGATGGGGAGCGCCCGCGGACCCAATCTAGCGCCGCCGGGCGCCGGCGCGGAAGCGCCGCGCGGGTGCCGGAGGGGGGCGGGACTGGAACGCCGCGGCGCGGCCCGTTATACTTCGGCCCGCTCGTCCACTTCGTTCACTTGGGCCGCCCACGTCCAGCCCCCACGCACATGACCGCCTACCGCCCCGAGAACCCGCTCATCGTCCAGGGCGACCACACCCTCCTCCTGGAAGCCGGCCACCCGCGCTACGCCGAGGCACGCGACCGCCTCGCCCGCTTCGCCGAGCTGGTCAAGTCGCCCGAGCACGTCCACACCTACCGCGTCACCCCGCTCTCGGTGTGGAACGCCCGCGCCGTCGGCGTCGGCGCCGACGAGATCGCGGGGGCCCTCCGCGAGCTCTCGAAGTACCCCGTCCCGCCCAACGTCGAGGCCGCCATCCGCGACCACGCCTCGCGGTACGGGCGCCTCCGCGTCCGCCGCGACGGCGAGGGGCTGGTGCTGGAGGCCGACGACGCGCCGCTGGCCGAGGAGGTCTCGCGCCACCGGCATGTGGGCCCCCTCCTGGCCGCGCGCCTCGACGCCCGGAGCTTCCGCGTCGACCCCGCGGCGCGCGGGCGCCTCAAGCAGGCGCTGGTGAAGGCCGGCTTCCCCGCCGAGGACCTGGCGGGCTACACCGCGGGCGAGCCCCTCGCCGTGGCCCTGCGCGACAACGCCCGCTCCGGCGCCCCCTTCGCCCTCCGGCCGTACCAGCGCGACGCGGCCGACGCCTTCCACGCCGCGGGGAGCGAGCGCGGCGGCTCCGGCGTCGTCGTCCTCCCCTGCGGGGCGGGGAAGACGGTGGTGGGGCTGGCGTGCATGGCCGCCGTGGGCGCCTCCACCCTGGTGCTGACCACCAGCGTCACGGCCGTGCGCCAGTGGATCGCCGAGCTCCTCGACAAGACGGGGCTCCACCCCGACCAGGTGGGCGAGTACACGGGCGCCGCCAAGGAGGTGCGCCCCGTCACGGTGGCCACCTACCAGGTCCTCACCCACCGGAGCCGGGGCGACGGCGCCTTTCCCCACCTGGAGCTCTTCGACCGGCGCGACTGGGGGCTCATCGTCTACGACGAGGTGCACCTCCTCCCCGCCCCCGTCTTCCAGGTCACCGCCACCCTCCAGGCCCGCCGTCGTCTGGGGCTCACGGCGACGCTGGTCCGCGAGGACGGGCGCGAGGACGACGTCTTCGCGCTGATCGGGCCGAAGAAGGCGGAGGTGCCGTGGAAGGTGCTGGAGGGGGAGGGGTGGATCGCCACCGCGGCGTGCACCGAGGTGCGCGTCCCCCTCCCCGCGGAGCTGCGGATGCCGTACGCGGTGGCCGAGGCGCGCGAGCGCTTCCGGATCGCCTCCGAGAACCCGGAGAAGGCGGAGGTGGTCCGCCGCGTCCTGGCGCGCCACCCGGGCGAGCCCGCGCTCATCATCGGGATGTACCTCGACCAGCTCCGCGAGATCGCGCGGCACCTCGACGTCCCCGTCCTCACCGGCGACACCTCGCAGGCCAAGCGCGACCGCCTCTACGCCGACTTCCGCGCGGGGAAGGTCCCGGTGCTGGCCGTCTCCAAGGTGGCCAACTTCGCCGTCGACCTCCCCGACGCCTCGCTGGCCGTGCAGGTGTCGGGGACCTTCGGGTCGCGGCAGGAGGAGGCGCAGCGGCTGGGGCGGATCCTCCGCCCCAAGGCCGGGGCCAACCAGGCCCACTTCTACTCGCTCGTCACCCGCGACACCGTCGAGCAGGAGTTCGCCATGAAGCGCCAGCTCTTCCTCTGCGAGCAGGGGTACGCCTACGCCATCGTCGACGCGGCGGAGGTGGCGGGGTGAAGTCCTTCGACCGCGACTGGCGAGAGGTCTTCGCCGCCCTCCCCGCCTGGGCGGCGCTCCCCCCGGAGGCGCGCCGCGCCGTCCTGCGGACGATGAAGCCCTCGCAGGGGGCGAGCGCCGAGGACCTCGGCGAGGCGGCCGGGGCGGTCCGCGCCTCGGGGCTGGTGGACGCGGGGCCCACGGGGAAGCGCCTGGTGCCGCGCCCCGGCCATCGCGCCCTCGTCCTCGTCTTCCGCGCCCTCGACCGGCAGCGGATCTGGGAGGCGCCCTCCCTCGCCGCGCTCGGCGACTATCTCCAGGAGCACTTCACCACCGACGAGCTCCTGGCGTTCCTCCCCCGCCAGCGCCACGCCTACGCCGGGTACGCCGGCCGGCGCGAGGTGGCGGCGGCGGTCGCGTCGGAGGAATGGGTGGAGTCGTTCCTGGCCGCGGACACGCACGAGAAGGCGGTGGCGTGGGAGGAGGCGCGCCTCGCCGCGCGGGAGACGCCGCGCTTCGTCTTCCCGAAGGTGTGGGAGACGGCGCGGCGGATGGTGGTGGAGCTCGCGGCGCTCCCGGCGCCCGCCGCCCTGCGCGAGCTCCCGGAGCGCTTCGCGGGCGTCGACGCGGCGACGCTCGGGGCCGCGCTCCAGGCGGCGCTCCGCTACCTCCTCCTCTTCGCGGGGATGGGCGACGGCGACCTGGAGCCGCGGGTGGGGCCCTGGCCGCCGGTGGCCGCCCGTCTCCGCGCGGGTCCGCCCGCGCCGCCCGCGCCCGTGGAGGCGGTGGAGCGCTTCGAGGCGGCGTGGGCGATGGAGGACATGACGACGGTGCTGGTGGCGGCGTCCGCCGAGCCCGTCCGCCTCCGCACCAGCGACCACGCCGTCTTCGCCCGCGCGCTGGAGACGATCGGGGCGCGGCTCGTCCCCCTCCCGGAGTGGGTCGAGGCGCTCGCGGGCGAGGACCGCGGGGAGCGGGTGGAGTCGGCGGCCGCGCGCCTCCGGGAGGCGGGGCTCGCCGCGCTGGTGCAGCCCGGCGACGGGACGCTCCGGCTGGCGCCGACGAAGAAGGGCGCCACCTGGCTCGCCCTCTCCGACCGGGAACGGCTGGCGTCCTTCCTCGACCCGCTGCGCGCCTCGAAGGAGCGGAACCCGCCCTCCGGGTACGACCCCGGCACCGGGGCCGGGTTCTTCCCCGTCCGCCTGCAGATGACGCTGCGCAAGGACGCGGGGCTCGACCTCCGCGCCGACCTGACGCGCCTCCTCCTGGCGCTCCCGGAGGGGTTCGTCCCCATCGGCGCCTTCGTGGAGCACGCCGCCCGGGCCGACAACCCGTTCCTCGCGCCCTCGCGCCGGGGGGAGAGCCCGTTCGCGCCGCAGTGGGGCGGGCGGCAGCCGTCGCGGCACGAGCTGGAGACGCTCTGGAGCGAGCTCCTCCTCACCTTCCTCGTCCACCGGCTGGCGGCGCTCGGGGGCGCGCGGATCGGGCTCGCGGCCGACGGGCTCCTCTGCTTCGCGCTCACCCGGGCGGGGCGCTACCTCCTGGGGGCGGCGGACGGCTTCGACTACGGGCACGACGGGGCGGCGGAGGTGATCGTCCAGCCCGACTTCGAGGTCGTCTTCCTGGCGCCCGCGCCGCGGGTGGAGGCGCAGCTGGGCCGCTTCGCCGAGCGGGTGGGGCCGGCGCCCGGCGTCGCCTTCCGCCTCACCCGCGCCTCGGTCCTCGCCGCGGCCGAGGCGGGGATGACGGAGGCGCAGCTCCTGGAGGCGCTGCGCTCCGCCTCGTCGCGCGCGCTCCCGGCCAACGTGGCGCGCCAGCTCCGCGACTGGCTGGGCGCGGTGCGGCGGGTGCGGATGCGCCCCGCGCTCCTCCTGGAGTGCCCGGACGCCGAGACGGCGGGGCGGGTGCGCGCGGCGGCGGGGAAGGGGGTGCGCGCGCTCACGGAGACGGTCCTCGAGCTCCCCGAGACCCCGGCGAAGGAGCGCTCGGCCCTCCTCCGCAAGCTCCGCGCGTCGGGGGTGTTCGTGCAGTAGCGCGGTCTACGCGCCGTCCGCCTGCGCGAAGCGGACGTCGTGCGGCTCGCCCGGCGCGGCGAAGGCGAGGAGGCGTGCCCCTTCGTCCGCCAGCGCCGCGCGGTCGCCCTTCGCCAGCTTCGCGAAGGGCTCGACGACGAGCGCCGCCGCTCCCCGCTCGCGAACGAGGCTCCACGTCCCGCGGACCGTACCGTCGACGAGGATCGTGGGGCGGATGATCCCGTTGACGGTGAAGACCCGCGCGCGGTCGGCCTCGGTGATGACGCGCGAGCGGTCGGCGTGGGAGAGGAGGAGGTTGTCCCACTCGGGGAGGAAGCGGGGCGGCGCCGGCGTGTCCGCGTCCGGGCGCGGCGCGCCGGCCAGGTCCAGGAGCTCGCGGCCCCGCTCGTCGCGATAGGTGCGCAGGCGGCCGCCCAGCCGCGCGGCGGCCTCGCGCAGCTTCGTGAGCCCCGACCAGACCTGCGCGTCCTTCACCGTCGCCGGGCCGAAGGCGGCCAGGTAGCGCGCCAGCGTCTCGCCGGGG
>DATACF010000529.1:0-3609 GCA_036259235.1 Longimicrobium sp.
GCGCCGCCGTCGCCGCCCACCGCCAGCGCCGAGAGGCGGACCCGGTCGCCGTGCTCCGCCTGGAGCCGCCGCAGCGCCGCGGCCGGTCGCCCACACCCGCGGCAGCCGTCCGACTTCAGCGCCCACGCCACCAGCACGCCCCCGCGCTCGCCCCACGCCCCCGGCGCCGCGTCGCCCTCGGCCAGCGGCGCGCGCGGCGTCTCCTCCCCGCGGCATGCGCCGAGGAGAAGGGCCAGGGCCAGCGCGGCCCCCGTGCGCCGGAGCGGACGGACGTTCATGGATCGGGAACGCGGATCAGCGGAAGGTCGGGAAGTGTTAGTCGTGTTTTCTGTCTGATTCCGGTTGTCGTCACGTCCAATCTTAGGCCGCGCGGCAAAGTGCGCAAGGGTGCTCGCCCGAGAAATTTGACGCGGTGACTGGCCGTACGGGGTCCAATGAGAAGAAGTGGACGTCTCCGCCGCCTCCTGGCTCAGGTGCCGTAACCCGTGGAGCCTCAACGCCGCAGGGGCGTCCTCGATCCGTTGAGGATGTACGAATCCATAGCGGCGCAAGGCCTGAAACAAGCGGATCGAAACGGGTTGCGTCCTGGTTCTTTCCGAATGGACCGGCTACGCACAACAGCGGATCTCACGCAGGGAAGCAGAGGGAGCAGAGGACCCCCTCTGCTTCTCTGCTGCCTCTGCGTGAGACCTGCAGTTATCGGAGTTGGGACGGAACGAACGAAGGCCCGGCCGCGCGGGGGGGCGGGGCCTTCGTTCAGAGGAGGACGAGGTCGGGCGTCAGTTGATCCCGATGTCGCCGCCCGGCTGGGGCTCGGGCTGCTGCTGCGGGCGGGGCTGGATCCGCGGCGGCCGGCCGAAGTTGTAGCTGAAGGTGATGTACGCCGCGCGGGCGCCGAACTTCCGCTCGCTCACCTGCTCGTGCGTGTCGTCGAAGGTCCGGAAGCCGAAGCCCATCCGGTTGAAGGGGTCCATCACCCGCAGGCTCACCGACGCCCGCTCGCCCATCAGCTTCTGCCGGACGCTCAGGTTCGTCATCTGGAACCCCGAGATGCGGCCCGCCTCGACGTCCATCGGCGCGCGGTACATGTGCATCGCCTGCACGTCCAGCCGCGGCGTCACCTTCCAGTTGGCGCTCACCCGCGCCGACCACCCGAAGGCGTCGGCCGAGAGGTCGCCGTCGGCGCTCCCGCCCTCGGAGACCATCCGGAAGGCGTTGACGCTGGCGAAGCCGTTCAGCGACTGCCCCAGCCGCCACGACCCCGTCATGTCGGCCCCGTACGAGTCGCTCTGGTCGAGGTTCTTGAAGGTTACCGTCGACAGGTCGTTCTCCACCGTCTTCACCCGGCGGATGGCGCCGGTGGTGTGGCGGTAGAAGGGCGAGAGCTGCAGCGAGCCCCAGGGCATCGACTGCTGGAAGCCCAGCTCGAAGGCGTCCGTGTACTCGGGCTCCAGGAGCGGGTTGCCGCGGATCTGGTTCTGCCGGTCCTCGAAGAAGGGGAACGGGTTCAGCAGCCGCGAGTCCGGGCGCTGGATCCGGCGCGAGTAGCTCGCCTTCACCTGCCGCGTGTCGCTCACGTTCCACGCCGCCAGCGCGCTGGGGAAGGCGCTCAGGTAGTCGGTGGGATAGGTGCTGTCGTTGTTCGCCAGGTAGAACTCGCGGTCGGTCTGCTCGAGGCGTAAGCCCGCCTGGAGGTCGACGCGCCCGATCCCGTGGTGGAGCACCGCGTAGCCGGCGTGCACCTTCTCGTCGTACTCGAAGGCGTTGGTCTGCCCCAGGTCGCGCACCCACCCGTCGGGGTCGTAGGCGAAGGTGTCGACCGCGACGTCGTTGTCGAGGCCGCGGAGCGTCCCCTTGTACCCCGTCTCCAGCTTGCTCCGCCCGCCCAGCGGCCGGGTGTAGTCGGCCTGGAGCGTCCACTGCGTCGCCAGCGCGTCCAGCTCGCGGAGCGTCAGGCTCGGCGGGATGGCCGTGGCGCCGCCGTCGAGGGCCAGCTGCAGCTCCTCGAAGTCGTTGAGGAGCGTGTTGTCGGACCGGTTGAGCCGGAGCTCGGCCGAGAGCTCGTGGCGCTGCGGCTCCAGGACGCGCTTGAAGGCGAGCGCGGCGTCGACGGTGGCGTCGGCGTGCTCGTTGGTCCCCCGCTGGTCGAAGCGGCCGAAGAGCGCGCCGTCGGCGTCGAGGCGGCGGTAGAAGTTGCGGGTCTGCGCCTCGAAGTCGCGCCGCGACAGGAGGAGCGAGCCCGAGAGGGTGTTCTGGCGCCCCACCTTGAGGTCGGCCGTGGAGTTCAGCGAGTGCGAGACGGCGTCGAACGCCCCCAGGATGTCCTGCTCGAAGAACGAGCGGGGCGCGCCGCCGAAGGGGAGGTTCTCGCGGTCGTTGAAGCCGGTGGTCTCGCGCTTGTCGGCGTTGAAGCCGTAGTTGAAGAAGAGGGTCAGCGGCCCGCGCTGGTATCCCAGGTTCCCGGAGGCGTTGTACTTCTCGCCGGTCCCCATCCCCAGCTGCGTCCCGCCGCTCCACCCCAGGTCGGTGTTCTGCTTCAGCACCAGGTTGACGATCCCCGCCATCCCCTCGGGGTCGTACTTGGCCGACGGGTTGGGGATCACCTCCACCCGCTCGACCATGCTGGCCGGAAGCTGCTGGAGGAAGCCGGCCAGCTGCTCGCCCTGCATGGGGGCGGGGCGGCCGTTGATCTGCACCGCCACGTTCTGGTTCCCCCGCAGGCTCACCTTCCCGTCGCCGTCGACCTCGATGGACGGCACGTTGCGGAGGACGTCCGTGGCGGTGCCGCCGGCGGCCGAGGGCAGGTCGCGGGTGGTGTAGGTGTTCCGGTCGGGGGCCATCGCGACCGTGGCGCGCTCGGTCGAGACGTCGAGCGCGTCGAGCTGCACGGCGCCCTGCGCCAGCCGGACCGTTCCCGCGTCCACCGGGGCGGCGGCGCCGGGGGCGACGGCCAGGACGCCGGTGGTGGCGGTCTCGTACCCCAGCGAGCTCACCCTGAGGTAGTAGCGCCCGGGGCGGAGCCCCTCCACGCGGAAGGCGCCGTCGGCGCGCACCACGGCGCCGGTCACCAGGGCGCTGTCGGCGGCGCTCCAGACGGCCACCTGCGCCGAGGAGACGGCGCGGCCGGTGGCGGCGTCGACGATGGTGCCGCGGATGGTGCCGCCGGCCTGCTGCGGCGGGCCGCCGGGGCCCGGCGGGCGGGCGCCCGGAGGGGCGTTCTGGGCCAGGGCGGGGGCGGCGCCGCCCGCCAGCGTGAGAGCGAGGAGAGCTCCGACCAGGCGCTTCATCGGATTTCTTGGGGTCAGCGAGGGAAGAGGGTGCCCCCGCCGCCCGCTTGAGGGGGAGGGGCCGCCGGCGGCGCGTGCGCCGCCGGTTTCTTCGATGCCCGAGACCGGCGCGGGGTTGTCACCTCCGGCGGCCGGGCGACCCCCCGTACGCCGGAGGGGCCGTCCCGGTTTCACCGCGAAGCGCGGGAAAAGGGGGCGGCCCCGGGCGACCGCGCGAGGGGACAACCAGTATCGGACACGAAGATAACCCCTTCGCCCGAAACGCGCTACGCCGCCCCGGCAGGTTTCCGCGCGGGGGGGGGGGGGGGGGGGGGGGGGGGGG
>DATACF010000530.1:0-9547 GCA_036259235.1 Longimicrobium sp.
AGCCCCGCGGCGGCGCCGCGCGACACCATCCCCCGCGACACCATCCGCTTCCCCGCCGCGACCCCGGCCCCGGCCCCGCGCGACACCCTCCCGCGGCGCCGCCCCCCGGCCGCGCCCACGGACACCGCGCGCCCCATCCCCGCCCGGCGCGACACGATCCGCTTCGGCGCCCCGCGGACCGACACGATTCCCGCGCCGCCGGCGGCCGCCACCCCGGCGGGGGGCGACACGATCTTCGACGCGCCGGGGACGCGCGCGCTGGTGGAGCGGGTGATCCGCGCCCGCGGCGCCATCCCCCCCGAGCTGCGCGACTATCGGGCGGACATGAGCGCCGCCGTCTACCTCTCCCTACGCGCCGACACCGCCGAGGGAGGCGAGATCCCGGTGACGGTCGACGAGTTCGTGGGCGAGGTGCGGTGGGACCGCTCGGGAGGGCTGGAGCAGGAGGTCCAGGGGCACCGGGTGCGGATGCTGGCCCCGACCCCGTACACGGTCGGGAGCCTCCTCGCCGCCCCCTGGGTGATCCCGCACCTGTACGGGAACACCATCGACGTCTTCTCGCTGGCCGGCTCCCCCGGCGGGCGGCGGCAGGTCTCCAGCGCCGTCCACCCGTTCAGCTGGCGGGGGATCGACGTCTACCGCTACGCCGCGGGCGACACCGTCCGCGTCCGCACCGCGCAGGGGGTCACCACCCGCCTCGTCCCCGTCACCGTTCGCCCCCGCGCGGGGGCCGGCACCGAGCAGCAGACGGTGGCCGGGACCTTCTACGTCGACGTCGACCGCGCCGCCGTGGCCCGGGCGCGCTTCGGCTTCACCGAGCGCGAGGGGCGCTTCCTGGTGAGCGAGACCGGGGTCTTCTTCGAGCTCGAGAACGGGCTGGTCCGCGGCGAGTACTGGCTCCCCTACCTCCAGCGCCGCGAGATCCAGGTCTCCTCGCCCCTCATCGGCGGCGCCGCGGCCGTCCGCCTGGTGACCGCGCTCTCGAACTTCGACCTCAACACCGGGTGGGCGCCGCCCGAGCGCGGCGCCCGCCTGGTGTGGGACCTCGCCCCCGGCGACACCGCCTTCCGCCGCTTCGCGCGCAGCGTCACGCAGGAGGCCGGGGAGTTCGACATCTCCGACTTCGGCGACCTCCGCGCCGCCGTGCGCCCCCCGGCGGCCGGCGCCGGCCCGGTGCGCGTGGCGCTCCGCTACGAGCGGAGCGACCACCTCTTCCGCTACAACCGCGTCGAGGGCGCCTACCTGGGCCTCGCCCTCCGCGCCGAGCCCCGCGACCCCGACCGGCGCGACTGGGACGCCTACGCCACCGCCGGCTGGGCCACCGCCGAGGGGACGGCCCGCGGCGAGGCGTCGGTCCGCTGGCACCCCGTCCCCGCCCTCCCCGAGGCGCCGCGCTGGTCGGTGGCGCTCACCGGCTACCGGCGCCTCCGCGAGACGCAGGTCTTCCGGCCCCCGCTCCAGTGGGAGCTGGGGTACTCGCTGGGCGCGGCGCTGGGCGGCTACGACGTCCGCGACTACCACGACGCCACGGGGGGCGAGCTCCAGCTCCTCCGCCGCCGCGGCCCCCTCCTCCTCCGCCTGGGGGGCCGCTACGAGGCGCACGACTCGGTGTCGGTGAACACCGGGCGCTCCCTCTTCGGCGACGCCCGCGACTTCCCCCTCCTGGCCGCCGTGGAGCCGGGGACCCACGCGGCCGTCGAGGGCGAGGCGCGGTGGGCGCGCGGCTCCGGCGCCTTCGGGGTCAACCGGAGCCTGGTGGCCTCCCTCCGCGGCGAGGCCGGCTTCGGCGACTTCCAGGTCGGCCGGGTGATCGGCCTCCTCTCCGCGCGCTTCCCCGGGCGCTACGTCACGCTGATCGGGCGCGGCGACGCGGGGGTCGTCACCGGCGAGGCGCCCCCCCAGCTCCTCTTCCGCTTCGGCGGCGTCGAGGGGCTGCGCGGCTACGACCGCAACGCGTTCGGCGGCTCTCGCGTGGCGCTGGGGCGGGGGCGGGCGCTCCTCCACCTCCCCCCGTACTCGCAGCAGCCGCTGGCGCGCGTAGCGGGGTTCCTCGTCCCCCCGCTCCGCCCGGCCATCGTCGGCTCGGTCGACGCCGGGTGGGCCGAGGTCTCGGACGACGCGGCCCCCGCCCTCGCCCGCCTGGAGTCGACGGTCACCGACGGCGTGCGCTGGTCGTACGGCGCGGGCCTCAGCCTCTTCGAGGACGCCCTGTCGCTGGAGTACGTCTGGCCGGGCGACGGCGGGAAGGGGCGGTGGTACGTCGGGTTCGTGTCGTCGTTCTAGAAGAAAAGAAGTCCTAAGTCCTGAGTGCCAAGTCCTAAGTGACAGATCGAGACTCAGGACTCAGGACTCATTCCGTCGCAGCCGGCCGCGGGCACGGTCCTTCCTTTGCACCACCGCCGCGCGGCGCACCTCCAACCCACCAGTCAGACGGAGCCGGCACGATGTCGTCCATCAACCGCCCCCTCGCGGACCCGCACATGACCTTCGACCTGGCGCGGCAGCTCGACGAGCTCCGGCGCGAGGAGGCCTACCAGCGCAGCGGCCGCGCCGGGCGCACGCTCGCCAAGCAGGGGCGGCTCCGGGTGGTGCTGGTCGCCGCCGCCGAGGGGGTCCTCCTCGGCACCCAGCAGGCCGACAGCCCCATGACCGTCCAGGTGTTCGAGGGGGGCCTCCGCTGGCGCGACGAGGGCGGCGAGCACGAGCTGCGGCGCGGCGAGCTCCTCTTCTTCGCCACCGGGATGGCCGAGGACATCCGCGCCACCTCCGACAGCGCCGTCCTCCTCACCGTCTCCGCCGTCGGCGACGACTTCCAGCCCGGCGAGTCGGAGGCGTCCGCTTCCGGGCCGGCGTCTTGACGGGTCCACCGCGGACGCAGGAGCCCCGCCGGCGAGTCCGGCGGGGCTCGCTCCCCTACGCTCAAGTCTCCTGGCCAGGTTCCCGCGAATAACGGATCCGTTATATTGGGCTACCCCGTTCCGTATCCTGAATCCCTCGTATGACCGATCCTTCGCAGATCAGGGCAGAGCGACTTGGCTTCGCCGCCGAAGAACCGCCCCCCCACGCATCCGGGGGAGATCCTGCTGAAGGACTTCATCGAGCCCTACGGCTTCACGCAGGTCGAGGTGGCGAAGCGGCTGGGAATCTCGTATCCGCGCCTGAACGAGATCGTGCGCGGCCGGCGGGGCGTGACGCCCGACACCGCGCTGCGGCTGGAGCGGATGTTCGGCGCCAGCGCGGCCTTCTGGCTGAACGGCCAGCGCGACTGGGACCTCTGGCATGCCATGCACGCCCCCGAGGCGCGCGAGATCGACAAGATCGAGCCCGTGCACCGGCCGCCTGAGGCGCGAGGAACCGGCGCCGCCCGCGCGGTTGCATGAGGGATGCGGGCCCGAAGGGCGAAGACCCTGGCGGGGGGGAATGCGGAGGAGACGGCGATCCACGAGGAAGCCCCGGGCGGCACGGAGTCCGCCAGGGGCTTCGCCGCGTTGGAAACGGTCGTATCGTTTCCTGCGCGGCCCGCAGCCCGGCCCGGAGCGCAGCGGAGGGACCTGCCCACGTCCGAAGTCGCCGTTGCCGTTGGTTGTCGTAGCGGACGCCGCCCGCCAGGCCCGCAGCCTTGCGCCCCCCGCCCCCCGCCTGTAGAGTGTTCGACAACGGCTCACCGCCATCTCCATACCGAAAACGCCACGTCCCCGAAACGGCCGGAAGACCGCGCGCGCACGCCAGGGCCCGCGAGGCGCGTCCCCCGCACCGTGACGGAGCGATAAAAACGAACACCCCGGCACCCGCGCGGCGGCCCCACCCGGGCCCGACCTGCTGGCCCACGAGCCAGCGAGGAAACGCCGCACCCCGGGAGCGCCTCCACCGCCTGGTCCGCCCCCGGGGCCCGTGCAGCCCGTGAAGCCGCAGCGCCACGCCGTCATCCTGGAACTGGTCCGAGAGCGCCGCGTCCCCTCGCAGGAGACGCTGCGCGAGCTCCTGTCGGCGCGCGGGATCGAGGTGGCCCAGGCCACCCTCTCGCGCGACATCCGCGAGCTGGGGCTGGTCAAGGTCCCCGACGAGAGCGGCGGGTCGGTCTACACCCTCCCGCCCGGCTTCACCGACCCCTCGCCCACCCTGGCCCGCCTCCTCCCCAACCTCTACCTCGGCGCCGACGGCGTCGGCAACCTCCTGGTCGTCAAGACGCTCATCGGCTGCGCCCAGCCGATCGCCGCCGGGATCGACTGGGAAGAGTGGCCCGAGGTGGTCGGCACGGTGGCCGGCGACGACACCGTCCTGGTCATCGTCCGCGAGGCGGGGCAGCGCGAGCGGGTGGCGCGGCGGCTGGAAGAGCTGGCGGGGGTCGAGCGCGAGAAAGCGTAAGTCGCTGGCGCGCTTCCACCTGGCCTGGGAGGGCCATTGACGGCGGCACGGGCCGTCGCTACACTTTGTCCCACACTCCAGACCGATCCCGACGGCTTTTTCCCGAGATCCCGAAGAAACCCCGAGCGCCCCACGGCCTCCTCGAGTGCTCCCCCGGAGCGTTCGAACGTCCGTACGGCGCCTTCGCCTTCTGAATACCGTATACACGAACTCCACCCGCAGGCCCACGCGAGATCCACCGACCCCCCGAAAGGAGAAGGCCCGCACCCCCCGAGAGATCCGTACGCAGCGTCACGACGGTCCGGTCCGGCAGGCAGGTTCGATCGTTCGCGGTTCAACTTCCACGATGTTCAGGAGACAGCAGATGGCACTCTCCACTCGTCTAAGGACGGCGCTCGGCGCGGCCGCCGCGGTGGTGATGCTCGGCGCGGCCTCCGTCCCGCTCTCCGCGCAGGCGGGGACGATCCGGGGACGGGTCACCGACGCCACCACGCAGCGCCCGCTCTCGGGCGCGCAGGTCAGCATCCCCGGCGCCTCGCGCTCGGCGGTCACCGACGGGCAGGGCAACTACCAGCTCAACGCGGTCCCGGCCGGGTCGGTCACCGTCCGCGCGACCACCCTCGGGTACGCCGCCGTCACCCGCACCGTCGAGGTCGCGGCCAACGCGGCGGCCACGGCCAACTTCTCGCTCCAGACCTCGGCCATCGGCCTCGACGCCCTGATCGTCACCGGGACGCCGGGCGCCACGCAGAAGCGCGAGATCGGCAACGCGGTGGCCCGCATCGAGGTGGCCGACGTCGTCGAGCGCGCCCCGGTCAACACCGTCACCCAGATCCTCCAGGCCCGCACCCCGGGGCTCACCCTGATCCCCGGCTCGGGCGCGGTCGGCACCAACGCCAGCATCCGCATCCGCGGGACGGGGTCGCTGGAGGCGGGGAACCGCCCGGTGATCTACGTCGACGGCGTGCGCATCTCCAGCAACCGCAACACCGAGTTCGGTGTCGGCGGGCAGCGCACCTCGGCGCTCGACGCCATCAACCCCGAGGACATCGAGTCCATCGAGGTCATCAAGGGCCCCGCCGCCGCGACGCTCTACGGCGCCGACGCGGCCGCCGGCGTCATCCAGATCATCACCAAGCGCGGCAAGGTGGGCCAGCAGTCGCTGCAGTGGAGCCTCAAGGCCGAGCGCGGCGAGAACGAGTGGACCCTCGACCAGCCGGTCAACTACACCACCTGCACCGCGGCGCGCGTGGCCGCCCCGGCCTCGTGGCCCGGGTGCGTCGGCCGTCCGGTGGGGTCGGTGATCACCCAGAGCCCGCTCGGCGAGAACTTCCCCCGCGCGCTGCGCGTGGGCGCCATCAACTCGTACTCGGCGACGCTGCGCGGCGGCGGCGAGCGCTTCTCCTTCTACGTCGGCGGCGACCGCGACGACGAGGAGGGCGTGTTCTACAACAACGACTTCAAGCGCAACTCCGGGCGGGCCAACTTCTTCGTGACCCCCCGCGACAACCTCGACGTGGCGCTCAACCTGAGCTACACCACCACGACGACGCGCCTCCCGCTGGCCGACAACGCCTCCAACGGCCTCCTCCGCAACGCCTACCGCGGCCAGCCCGGCTCGGCGGTGGTGTTCACCGAGGGGTACCGCGGCCTCGGCCCCGAGCAGTCGAACTACTTCGACCAGCCGCACTACGCCCGCCGCTTCATCGCGGGGACGACGGCGAACTGGCAGCCCTGGGGGTGGTTCCGCAACCGCCTCACGGCCGGCGTCGACTTCAAGGTCAACCGCCAGGAGGAGTTCTACCGCAAGGACGTGACGGGGAAGCAGCCCTACGGCCCCGTGGCCGCCGAGGGCGCCATCTACATCGTCACCCCGGACACCCGCAACTACACCCTCGACTACGCCGGCACGCTCTCGCGCGACTTCGGCGACGCGCTCGGCGCCGACTTCTCCTTCGGCGCGCAGCTGACGCAGGTCACCACGCAGTGGCTCTCGGCCGACGGCGAGGGGCTGACGACCAACCAGAACAACCTGATCGGCTCGGCGGCGGTCACCCGCGCCGACGAGGGCTTCTCCGAGCAGGTGCAGCTGGGCGTCTTCGCGCAGCAGCAGTTCGACTGGAACAACCGCCTCTTCGTCACCGGCGCCGTGCGCGTCGACGACAACTCGGCGTTCGGCGAGAACTTCTCGACGGTGATCTACCCGAAGGCCTCGGCGAGCTACGTGATCTCGGACGAGCCCTTCTTCAGCGTCCCCTTCGTCGACCAGCTCCGCCTCCGCGCCGCGTGGGGCCGCGCCGGCAACGCGCCGGACCCCTTCTCGGCCGACCAGACTTTCGCGGCGGTCCCGCTGACGCTCGAGAGCTCGTCGGTGCCGGCGGTCCTCCCGGACGAGCTGGGGAACCCGGACCTGCGCGCCGAGACGGGCGAGGAGATCGAGCTCGGCTTCGAGACCGCGCTCTTCGGCGACCGGGCCAACCTCGACGTCACCTACTACAACAAGCGCACCTACGACGCGCTGATCCGCGTCAACGCGCCCCCGTCGTCGGGCTTCGGCAACGACCCGGCCGGGACGGTGACGACGTCGCTCTTCAACATGGGGACGATCTCCAACGCGGGGATCGAGGCCCTCCTGTCGACGACGCCGATCCAGCGCGACAACTTCAGCTGGGAGTCGCAGCTCGGCTTCTCGACCAACCGCAACGTCCTCCGCTCGATGGGGAGCCGCGGCGAGTCGATCGACAACATCGCCGCCTTCGCCTTCACGCAGCGGCACATCGTCGGCTACCCGCTGGCCGGCTACTGGGCGACCGACGTCCTGCGCAACCCGGACGGCACCGTGGCGCGCAACCCCTTCACCCCCGCCGCCGGGCAGGTGAACGCGCGCGACTCGTTCTACGTCGGGCCCTCCATCCCGACGCGCGAGGTGTCGCTGGCGAACACGCTGACGCTCTTCCGCAACCTGCGCCTGTACGCGTTCGCCGACTACAAGGGCGGTCACTACCTGTGGAGCGCGGGGAGCTTCGTCCGCTGCCGCACCGACCAGAACTGCGCGGAGATCAACGACCCGAACCTCTCCTCCGACGAGCGGGCCATCCTGCTCTCCGGGGCGACGCGGCCGTACATCTCCAAGGCCGACTTCATCAAGCTCCGCGAGCTCTCGGCGACGTACACGCTGCCGACCTCGCTGACCCGCCGCTTCGGCGCCGACCAGGCGAGCTTCAGCCTCGCCGGCCGCAACCTGGCGGTGTGGACCAAGTACAAGTGGGGCCCGGACCCGGAGCTGAACTTCTCGGGCGACGCCGCCTTCTCGCGCGCCGACTACATGTCGGTGCCGATGACCCGGCGGTGGGTGGCCACCGTGAACCTCACCTTCTGAAGCCCCTGGGCCGAGAGAAAGGCACGAACCAGACATGAGAAACCGCATCCCCTTCCGCCGCCTGGGCGCGGCCGCCGCGCTCGCGGCGGCCCTGGGCGTGGCGGCCGGGTGCAGCGACGTCCTCGAGGTGAACAACCCCGGGGCGGTCAACGACCCGGACCTCGACCTCCCGGAGAACATCGCCCTCCTCTCGAAGGCGCCGCTGGCCGCCTTCCAGCTGGCGATCGACGACATCGGGTTCTTCGGGGGCGTCCTCACGGACGAGGTCCTCACCGGGCACAACTTCAACGGCATCATCGACATGGACCTCCGCATCATCAAGGAGGACAACACGTCGCTGCCGAGCATCTACAACCCGATCCAGCGGATGCGCCACGTCGGCGAGCAGGTGGCCGACCGCCTGAAGGCGCAGCCGGACTCCCTCCGCAGGGTCGACGTCGCCTTCGCGCTGACGGTGGCCGGGTGGGGGAACGAGTACCTGGCCGAGTACTTCTGCGAGTCGCCGGTGAGCCCCACGGGGGCGGCGCTGTCGTCGGCGCAGATCAGCGAGCGCGCGGTGGCGTACTTCACCGAGGCGCTCACCCTGGCCCACCCCGACAGCGCCGCGGCGCGCGCGTCGGTGCCGGGGGAGGACGTGGTCAACCTGGCCAACCTGGGGCTGGCCCGCGCCTACCTGCAGCTGGGCCGCAAGGCCGACGCGGCGGCGGCGGCGGCGAAGGTGGACCCGGACTGGAGCTTCCGGATCCGCTACTCGCCGAACTCGACCGCCGAGAACAACACGTTCTTCGACGCCACCCAGGGGTCGAACCGCAACCTGGGCGTGGACGTCCGCTTCCGGAACCTGAACGACCCGCGGATCCGGCACGCCTCGGCCGACTCGGTGGGCCACAACCGGTCGACGCGTCTCTTCACCCCGTACCTCACCCGCCTCTTCGAGGGGTGGACCCCGACGACGCTGGCGATCTGGAGCCGCGACACGGACATGTTCGCCTTCCAGGGGCTGGAGGCGCGCTACATCCGGGCCGAGGCCGAGGGCGCCACGGCGCTCACCCGGACGCTGGTCAACGAGCGCCGCGCGGTCGGCGGCCAGGGGCCGCTGGCGCCCACGGCCACCGCGGACCAGGTGATGGCGGAGCTGCGCGAGCAGAAGGCGCGCGACTTCTACCTGGGCGGCACCCGCCTGGGCGACCTGCGCCGCTATGCGGCGCAGGGGGTCGACGACCCGCGCCACGTCTTCCCCTCGGGGGCGTACCCGAACGCGCTGTTCGGCGGGTACGAGGACGACACCTGCTTCATCCCCACGGCGGCGGAGCGGGTCGGGAACCCGAACTACTGAGGGAGTGCCCGGGTTCGAGTGCCCGGTGCCCGGTAGCTCCTGGGCACTGGGCACTGGGCGCCGGGCCGCTCCCGGTCTCAGCGCGGGAGGAGCTCGGCCTGGAGGCGCTCGAGGTCGCCGGGGTCGACGCCGTACATCCGCGCCACGTAGGCCAGGGTGACGCCGTCGTCGCGGAGGTCGCGGAGGCGGTCGGCGGCGAGGCGGCGGACGAGCCGCTCGCGGGTCGCGCTCTCGGCCGCGTCTCCGGCGGGGAGGACGCGGATCGGGCGGGGGGCGGGGGGCGCGGTGTCCAGGGCGGCGAGGGCGGGCTCGGCTCCGTTTCTCATCGGGTCTCCCGGCGCGGGAAGTCGCTCGCGTGCATGGGAGCGGACGGGGGCGCAGGAGGCGTGCCGCCCCCGCTTCAGGCCCGCCCTTGAGCGCGGGGGCGGCGGGGGGTAGCTTTGCGCCCGTTCCGCTCTTCCCTCTCC
>DATACF010000531.1:0-3339 GCA_036259235.1 Longimicrobium sp.
CGTGCGCGGCGTAGGCCGCCATGGGGACCCCGCTCGCCACCGCCGCGCCGACGCGCTGGCCCAGGGCGCGGCGCGGCTCGCAGGCGTCACGGCGCCGAAGCCGCAGACCAACATCGTGATGCTGGACCTGGACGACGCGCGGCTGGAGCCGGCGGCGCTGCTGCGCGAGCTGGAGCGGCGCGGGGTGCGGATGACGCAGTTCGGGCCGCGGCGGCTGCGGGCGGTGACCCACATGGACGTCGACGACGCCGGCATCGCGCGGGCGGTGGGGGCGCTGGAGGAGGCGGTGGGCGCCGCGCCGGGGTAGGCGCGTCAACGTTTCCGCGACCGCCCGACGAAACCCTTGTGCGTCCGCGCCGGACGATGTAAACTTTCGGGTGTTCTTCGGGAACGCCCGTCTTCTTCGGGGGTATCACCCCGTCCGCGGCACTCCCTCTCCAACACGGGAATCAGACGAGCATGGCCACCACCACGGCGAAGGTCGAGAGCGACGATCGGAAGAAGGCCCTGAACGTGGCCATCGGCCAGATCGAGAAGGCGTACGGGAAGGGCTCGATCATGCGCATGGGCGTCAACGGGCCCATGGTGAAGATCACCGCGATCCCGACGGGCGCCATCAACCTCGACGCGGCGATCGGGATCGGCGGGGTGCCGCGCGGGCGGATCACGGAGATCTACGGGCCGGAGTCGTCGGGGAAGACGACCCTCTGTCTCCACGTGATCGCCAACGCGCAGCGCGGGGGCGGGGTGGCGGCGTTCATCGACGCCGAGCACGCGCTCGACATCGAGTACGCCCGCAAGCTGGGGGTCGACGTCGACAACCTCCTGGTGTCGCAGCCCGACACGGGCGAGCAGGCGCTGGAGATCGCGGAGGTGCTGGTGCGCTCGGGGGCGCTGGACGTGGTGGTGATCGACTCGGTGGCGGCGCTGGTGCCGCGTGCCGAGATCGAGGGCGAGATGGGCGACAGCCACGTCGGCCTCCAGGCGCGCCTCATGAGCCAGGCGCTCCGGAAGCTGACCGGCGCCATCAACCGCTCGCAGACGACGGTGATCTTCACCAACCAGATCCGCGAGAAGATCGGCGTGATGTTCGGCAACCCCGAGACGACGACCGGCGGGCGGGCGCTGAAGTTCTACGCCTCGCTCCGGATCGACATCCGGCGGATCGGGAGCATCAAGGACCGCGAGGTGCTGGTGGGGAACAAGACGCGCGCCAAGATCGTCAAGAACAAGGTGGCGCCGCCCTTCAAGCAGGCCGACTTCGACATCATGTTCAACGTCGGGATCGACCACTACGGGATCATCGTCGACCTGGGCGTCGAGAGCGACGTGATCCAGAAGTCGGGCGCCTGGTTCTCGTACGGCGACATCCGCCTGGGACAGGGGCGCGAGAACGCCAAGGCCTTCCTCCAGGAGAACCCCGAGCTCGCCGCCCAGGTGGAGACCAAGGTCAAGGACGTCCTCGGCATCCGCGGCGTGACCGCGGCCGGCGACGAAGGCGCGGGGGAGTCGCTGGACTGAGTCGGCCGGTACGGGCCCCGAGCGGGGCCGGGCTCGCGAGGAAATTTCTGAGCACCGCCCTTCCTCCGCGATGCGGGGGAGGGGCGGTTCGCGTTGGGGGTTCGGCGGGGCGAGGGGAGGGGGGCGCGCGGAGCCCGAGGCATGCGACGAAAGCCGGTCGATCCGGATCGAAGTTCCGCCGTTCACGCCGTTGCATGAGGGATGCGGGCCCGGAGGGCGAAGACCCTGGCGGGGGGGAACGCGAAGGAGGTGGCCGACTCGCGGCGAGGCGGCGGAATGGGCGGAGTCCGCCAGGGGCTTCGCCGCGTTGGCAACGGTAGGATCGTTGCCTACGCGGCCCGCAGCCCGGCCCGGAGCGCAGCGGAGGGACATGCCCGGAGCCGTCGTCGAAGTTGCCGTTGCCGTTCGCCGTTCCCTCGAATTCGCGGCAGAGACACGCAACCGCGGAGACGCCGGCTCCGTAGTCCCCGTTGACGGCGCCGCGGGCGGACGCAAGCTTGTCCGCCGCCCCGGACCCGCCACCCCTGTTGCAAGCGGTGCCCGCCGGGAAGCCAGAACCGCCGCGGGTCGCCGGACGCGCGGCGTCTTCCGTTCGGGACCGGAACACGGAACCAGTTGAGCGACATCGACCGGGCAGGCGGCGAGCCGCGCGGGAGGTACCTCGCGCTCCTCTCGCTCACGGCCCTGGGGGTCGTCTACGGAGACATCGGCACCAGCGTCCTCTACGCGGTGCGCGAGTCGTTCCACCACACGCACGGGATCGAGCCCACGCGCGCGAACGTCCTCGGCGTCCTCTCGCTGATCTTCTGGGCGCTCGTCCTCGTCATCTCGGTGAAGTACGCCGTCTTCGTCCTCCGCGCCGACAACCGGGGCGAAGGCGGCATCCTGGCGCTCACCTCCCTCGTCACCCCCGTGGGCGCCCTGCGCAGGAACAGCCGGTGGGCGCTGGTGATGCTGGGGCTCTTCGGCACCGCCCTCCTCTACGGCGACGGGGTCATCACGCCGGTGATGTCGGTCCTCTCGGCGGTGGAGGGGCTGGAGGTGGCGACGCCCTTCTTCGCGCCGTACGTGGTCCCCATCACCATCGCGATCATCGTCGCCATCTTCCTCGTGCAGAGCCGGGGGACGGAGCGGGTGGGGAAGCTCTTCGGGCCGGTGACCCTCCTCTGGTTCGTCACCATCACGCTCCTGGGCATCCCGCACATCGCCCGCGAGCCGGGCGTCTTCGCGGCGGTCAACCCGCTCCACGGGGCGCGGTTCTTCGCCGAGAACGGGTGGAACGGCTTCCTGGTCCTGGGCGCCGTCTTCCTGGTGGTGACCGGGGGCGAGGCGCTCTACGCCGACCTGGGCCACTTCGGGCGCAAGCCGATCCGCTGGGCCTGGTACTTCGTCGTCCTCCCCGCGCTCCTGGTCAACTACTTCGGCCAGGGGGCGATGCTGATCCGCGACCCGGCGACGGTGGAGAACCCCTTCTTCCGGATGGTCCCGGGGTGGGCGCTCTACCCCGTGGTGGTCGTCGCCACGCTGGCGGCGGTGATCGCGAGCCAGGCGCTGATCACGGGGGCGTACTCGCTGACCATGCAGGCGGTGCAGCTGGGGTACGTCCCTCGCGTGGAGATCGCCCACACCTCGGTCCGCGCGCGGGGGCAGATCTACATCCCCGGGGTCAACTGGCTGATGATGCTCTGCTGCATCGGCCTCGTCCTCGGCTTCCAGCGCTCCAGCAACGTGGCCGCGGCGTACGGGGTGGCGGTGACGACGACGATGGTGATCACGACGATCCTCCTGGGGGTGGTGGAGCGCGAGCGGTGGAAGTGG
>DATACF010000532.1:0-4884 GCA_036259235.1 Longimicrobium sp.
CCGCGCCGCGCCACCGCCTCCACGATCTTCTCGACTCCGTGCTCGTGTCCCATGTGCCCTCGCCTGGGTGAAAGGTTCGGGAAGGGGTATTTGTAAAATGGCTCGAATGTACTGCACAACACCTCCTTAAAAATGGCGCGCCGGTGTTGGCCGGCGCCCGGAATATATGCAACCCCCGCGCCGCGGACACAAGCGGCGCGAGCGGGCGGGGGCCGAAACGGGTGATTTCGCCTTGACCGGGCGAGGGGTGCCGGTTACATTCTCCGCCGTTCGGAAGTAGCGGGAAGCTCCATTTTTGAGCCAACAGCTTTGAAGCCGGGGCCGACTTTTGCGGCGGACGCCACGCCCCTTCGCGGGAAGGCGGATGCAGCGAGGAGGCCACCCATCCGTGTTCGCACGAGGCTTCAAAAATCCTTCCCGCTGCCTCCGTCTCCAGGCCGGTCCCGCTTGCCGGGACCGGCCTTTGCTCGCTTGTGAGTGAAACCGTGGAGGAGCCGTGCCGATCGTCCGCGTGACCCGGCGGGTCCATTTCAGCGCCGCGCACCGTCTGCACAACCCCGCCTTCTCCGACGAGGAGAACCGGCGTATCTTCGGGCTCTGCAACAGCCCCAACTGGCACGGCCACAACTACGAGCTGGACGTGACGGTCGAGGGCGCGCCCGACCCGGCCACCGGGTACCTGGTGGACCTGGGCGAGGTGCGGCGGATCGCCGAGGAGGTGCTGGACGACCTCGACCACCGGAACCTGAACCTGGACGTCCCCTGGCTGGAGGGGGTCATCCCCTCCACTGAGAACCTGGTGGTGGCGCTCTGGGAGCGGCTGGCCCCGCGGATCCCCCGCGGCCGGCTGTCGAAGCTGGTGCTCTACGAGACGCCGCGGAACTGGGCCGAGTACACCGGAGAATAGATGTCGACGATCGACTTTTCGCGCGTGGACGCCCACGGCGACCGCGAGGCGCGCGACGGGGACGCCCCCCCGGAGCCCACGAGCTTCCAGCGCGTGGTGCGCGAGCTCCTGGAGCACGTGGGCGAGGACCCGTCGCGCAACGGGCTGCTGAAGACCCCCGAGCGCGTCGAGCGGAGCCTGCAGTGGCTCACGCGCGGCTACCGGATGTCGGTGGAGGAGGTGATCGGGGGGGCGGTGTTCGAGGAGGAGCACCACAACATGGTGATCGTCAAGGACATCGAGATGTACTCGATGTGCGAGCACCACATGCTCCCCTTCTTCGGGAAGGTGCACATCGCCTACATCCCCAACGGCCGGATCGTGGGGCTCTCGAAGCTCCCCCGGGTGGTGGAGGTGTTCGCGCGGCGGCTCCAGGTGCAGGAGCGCCTCACCGACCAGATCGCCGGCGCCATCCAGGACGTCCTCCAGCCCACGGGCGTGGGCGTGGTGATCGAGGCCGCGCACCTCTGCATGATGATGCGCGGCGTCGAGAAGCAGAACTCCAAGACTATCACCAGCGCCATGCGCGGGGTGTTCCTGGAGGACCTGCGGACGCGCGAGGAGTTCCTGCGGCTCGTGGCGGGGAACGGGGGGCGGAGGGTCGCGCATGCCGCGGCTCCCGCGCGGCCCTCACCCGGCTCGCTCAGGCCCGCCACCCTCCCCGTTCCGGGAGAGGGGACCTGGCGATTCGGTGTGGGGGCGGGCGGTGGGGTGGGGGAGAGCGCGTAAGTCGCGGATCGGGATGAAGTTCTCCCCTTTCTCCCGCGCGGCGGGGGAGAGGGGCCTGGGGAGAGGGGGCGCCGCGGCATGCGAAGGAGCCTGTCGAAGCGCGATCGAAGTTCCGCCGTTGCACGCGGTTGCGTGAGGGATGCGGGCCCGGAGGGCGGAGACCCTGGCGGGGGGGAATGCGAGGAGGATCGCGATCCGCGTCGGGCGACGGCGCGCCGGGGAGTCCGCCAGGGGCTCCGCGCAGTTGCAAACGGTAGTATCGTTTGCTACTGCGCCCGCAGCCCGGCCCGGAGCGCAGCGGAGGGACACGCCCAAGGCCGTAGTTGCCGTTCGCTGTTGCAGTTCAACCGTGCATGACTGACGACAAAGACCGGCCGGAGGCGGCGATGGACGCAGAGGAGCTGTCGGGGAAGACGGCGCTGGTGACGGGGGCTTCGCGCGGGATCGGCCAGGCGGTCGCCCGCGCGCTCGCCGCGTCCGGCGCGTGGGTGGGGATGGTGGCGCGCTCGCGCGACGAGCTCTCCCGCGCGGCGGACGAGGCGGGCGGCCACGCCATCCCCGGCGACGTCAGCACCGCCGAGGGGGCGCACGCCGTGCACGCCTACGTGAGCGAGCTCCTGGGCGACGCCCCCGACCTCCTGGTGAACTGCGCGGGGGCGTTCGCGCTGGCGCCGCTGGCCGAGACCGACCCGGCCGACTTCGACCGGCTCCTGGCCGTCAACCTCCGCGGGCCCTTCCTCCTGGTGCGCGCCTTCCTCCCGCAGATGCTGGCGCGGGGGGCGGGGCACGTCGTCAACGTCGGCTCGGTGGCGGGGCGCGTGGCCTTCCCCGAGAACGGGGCGTACAGCGCCTCGAAGTACGGGCTGCGGGGGCTCCACGAGGTCCTCCTCCAGGAGCTCCGCGGCACGGGGGTGCGGGCCACGCTGGTGGAGCCGGCGGCTACGGACACCCCGCTCTGGGACCCGATCGACCCCGACGCGCGCGAGGGCTTCCCCCCGCGCGCCGCCATGCTGCGCCCGGAGGACGTGGCGCGCGTGGTCCTCTTCGCCGCGGCCCAGCCGCGGCACGTGCAGATCCCCTTCGTCGCGGTCGAGGCCGCGGCTCGAGGATAAAGACGGACCATGTTTCTGCTGAACGTGAAGGCGCACTACGACGCGGCCCACTTCCTCCGGAACTACCGGGGGAAGTGCGAGAAGCTGCACGGCCACCGCTACGTGGTGGAGGCCGGCCTCGCCTTCGACGACGTGGGCCCCGGCGGGATGGCGTACGACTTCGGCGAGGCCAAGCGCCACCTCCGCGACATCGCCGGCCGGCTCGACCACGAGAACATCAACGAGGTGGAGCCCTTCACCACGCTGGAGCCCAGCGCCGAGAACCAGGCGCGGTGGATCTTCGACGAGCTGCGGTCGCGCCTGGGCGAGGTGGCGGAGAACCTGGTCTACGTCCGCGTCTGGGAGACCCCCGACCAGTTCGCCCAGTACTCGCCGAAGCCCACGTGGTGAGCCGGGAGGCCGGATGCACATCCTCCTGACCGACTTCCTCACCTGCCCGCGCTGCGGCCCGGAGCTCGGCCTGATCCTGTTGGCCGACCGCATCCAGGAGCGGCGGGTGGAGCGGGGGAGCCTGGGGTGCGCCAACTGCCGCGCGACGTACCCCATCCGCGGCGGCGCCGCCGACCTCCGCCTGTCGGCCGATCCCACGCCCGGCGCCCTCCCCGCCCCCGCGGGCGACCCCGCCGAGCCGGCGCTCCGCCTGGCCGCGCTGATGGGCCTCGCCGAGGCGCGGGGGCCCGTCCTCGTCGCCGGCCCCGGCGCCGTCCTCGCCCCCGCGCTGTCGACCCTCGTCCCCGAGATCGAGGTGGTGGCCTTCACCCCCGAGCCCCCCGACACGGCGCCGCCCGGCAACGTGAGCCCCGTGGCGGGCGCGGGCGCGCTCCCCTTCCGCCCCCGCGCCTTCCGCGGCGTGGCGCTCACCGGCGACACGGCGGACGCCCTCCTCCCCGAGGCCCTCCGCGTCCTCCAGCCCGGCGCCCGCGTCGTCGTCGACCCCGCCCCCCCGGGGACCGCCGACCGCGCCGCCGCCCTCGGCGCCGCCGTCCTCCTCGACCAGGAGGGCGTCGTCGTCGCCCGCGCCCTGGGCGAGCCCGTCCCGCTGCGGATGAACGCGATTCGATAGGACGCGGGCATTCCGCACTCACGCACTTCCGCACTCACGCACTTTCGCACTTCAGAAGTCCGTTGCGCGCCCTCGGGGCCGGTCCTAAGTTGGTGCGGACCGGCCGGCGGCTGCCTCCCAGGGGCGGCATCCGCGGGCCGCTTCGCGCTGGCCCTGTGTTTTAGCTTCCCGAATCGGAGCCCTCGGAACCGATGTCCTGGTTCACCAAGCTGATCAACGGCCGCTCCGGCCAGGCGCCGAAGGAACCGGACTATTACGAGGAAGGGACGGTCCTCCTCCGCGAGGAGAAGTTCCACGAGGCCCTCACCTCCTTCCGGCTCGCGCTCCGCGAGAGCCCCAACGACACCGACGTCCTCCAGCAGATCGCGGTGACCTACACCCGCATCGGGATGACGGACGAGGCGGTCAAGACGTACCGGCGCGTGCTGGAGCTGAAGCCCCACGCCTCGGGGGCGCACTACGGGCTGGCCTTCCTCCTCCGCCAGTCGGGGAACACGGACGAGGCGGTCGCGCACCTGCGCGCCTTCCTGGCCCGCCCCCCGCAGGCGGCCAACGCGCAGCCGCACATCGGCTACGCGCGGCAGGCGCTGGCCGAGCTGACCGGCGAGGGCGAGGCCGACGTGGCGGGGCCGCCCCCGGGCGAGCTGCGCCTCGACCTCTGAAGGTACGGAGCCTGCACGAGGTGACGCGCGACGACCCCGGGCTGTCCATCGTATGGATGACGGCCCCCGACGCGGCCACGGCCGAGCGGATCGTCCGGGCGCTGGTGGACGAGCGGCTGATCGCCTGCGCCAACCTCCTCCCCGGGGTGACGTCGGTGTACCGGTGGGAGGGCGCGGTGCACGCCGAGCCCGAGGTGCTGGTGATCATGAAGACGCGCCGCGACCGGCTGGCGCCGCTGTTCGAGCGCGCGGCCGCGCTGCACCCGTACCAGGTGCCCGAGCTGGTCGCCGCGCCGCTGGAGGCCGGCCTCCCCGCGTACTGCGCGTGGATGGCCGACGAGGCGGCGCCGGTGGGTGAGGTGAAGTGACGAA
>DATACF010000533.1:0-4910 GCA_036259235.1 Longimicrobium sp.
CGGACCGCGGCCGCCTTCGCATTCCCCCCCGCCAGGGTCCCCACCCTCCGGGCGCGCATCCCTCACGCAACCCCGCGGAACGGCCGATCTTCGACCGCGCTTCGACGGCCTTCCATCGCATGCCTCGGCCTCCGCGGCCCCCCTCCCCCGGCCCCTCCCCCCGCACGCAGTGGGCGTGCGTGGTGAGGGGAGGACTTCATCCCGATTCGCGACTTCCGTGCAGTCCTCCCCCTCTCCCAGGGGTTGGGAGAGGGGGTCGGGGGGTGAGGGCCGGCGATGCCGGCGCGAGCACCACCACCCATCGCCCCCACCAGCCCCAGCGCACTCACGCACTCACGCACTTCCCCTACTCCTCCACCTCCTCCTCCGGCCGGAGCGGAAGCGTGAAGTAGAACGTGCTCCCCTCGCCGAGGGTGCTGTCGACCCAGATGCGGCCGTCGTGGGCCTCCACGATCCCGCGGGCGATGGCGAGGCCCAGGCCGGCGCCGGTGCGGTTGGCGGCGCGCACCTTCCAGAAGCGGTCGAAGACGTGGCCCAGGTGCTCGGGGGGGATCCCCGGGCCCGTGTCGGCCACCGCGAAGCGCACCTCGTCGTCGCCCGGCTCCACCCGGAGCGTCACCCGGCCGCCGGCGGGGGTGAACTTCACCGCGTTCCCCAACAGGTTGGCCAGCACCTGGAGGACGCGCTCGCGGTCGCCCTCCAGCGCCGGGAGCCCGTCGGAGACCTCGTCCTCCAGCGCCACCCCCTTCTCGGCCGCCAGCGGCGCGAACGCCTCCAGCGCCTCGCGCGCCACCCCGGCCGGGTCCCACCGGTCCCACTCGATCCCCAGCCGCCCCGACTCGATGCTCGCCACGTCCAGGAGGTCCTGCCGGAGGCGCTGCATCCGCCGCGCGAGGTCGCGGATGCTGGAGATCCGCTTCCGCAGCTCCGCGTTCCCCTCACCTTCCGGGAGGGTGCGGAGGAGGACCGTGGTGGTCACCACGATGGCGCTCAAGGAGTTCCCCAGGTCGTGCGAGACCACGTGGAGGACGTCCTCGCGGGCGCGCACCGCCGCCTGCGCCGCCCCGTAGAGGCGGGCGTTCTCCACCGCCACCGCCGCGCGCGTGGCCAGCTCGCGCGCCGTCTCCACCGCCGCCGCGTCGAAGCGGCGGCCGGGCTCCGACATCACCAGCCCCAGCGCCCCCAGCACCGCGTCGCGCAGCACCAGCGGCACCACCAGCACCTGGCGCATGTCCAGCGCCTCCAGGACGCGCCGGTGCTCGTCGCCGGCCGCCACCTGGTCGACGTACCCCGGCGCGAGGTCTTCGCGGAGGACGGGCTCGCGGGTGCGGAGCGCCTCCAGCACCGGGTGCGCCGACGCGCGGTCGACCGGGATCCCCACCAGCGCCCGGGCCAGCCCCTCCTTCTCCGGGTCGCGGTGCGCCACCTCCAGCCGGCGGACCGCGCCGTCCTCCTCGGCGATGAACACCAGCGCCCAGTCGGCCAGCGTGGGGACCGCCACCCGCGCCAGCGTCCGGAGCGTCGCCTCGCGCTCCAGCGAGCGCGTCAGCTCCGCCCCCACCTCGGCCAGGAAGCGCGTCCGGTGCTCGGCCGCCTCGGCCTCCGCGCGCGCCGCCTGCTCGCGCTCCAGCGCCGCGGCGATCAGCCGCTCGGCCTCCTTCCGCTCGGTGATGTCGCGGAGCACCGCCGTGAAGAAGCGCTGCCCGCCCACCTCCAGCCGCGAGATCGACGCCTCGGCGGGAAACTCGCTCCCGTCCTTGCGGCGGCCGAAGATCTCCTGCCGCTCTCCCATCCGCTTCGCCACCACCGGCGCCGCGGCGAAGTGGCGGAGGTGCGCCTCGTGGCGGTCGTGCACCCGCTCGGGGAGGAGGGTCGAGAGGGGAAGGCCGCGGATCTCGGCCTCCGCCCACCCGAAGATCCGCTCCGCCCCCTGGTTGAAGAGGACGATCCGCTGCCCCTCGTCGACCGAGACGATGGCGTCGGTGGCGATGGAGATGATCCCCGAGAAGCGCGCCTCCGAGAGGCGGAGCATCTCCTCGGCCCGGATCCGCTCGGTGATGTCGCGGATCACCTTGGCGAACCCCGTGTGACGCCCCTCCTCGTCGTGGAGCGCCGCCGCCATGGTGTGCGCCCAGAAGCGCGTCCCGTCCTTCCGCACCCGCCACCCCTCCGACTCGGTGCGGCCGGCCTGGACGGCGCGCCGCAGCTCGCGCTCCGGCATCCCCAGCGACACCTCCTCGGCGGGGAAGAAGACGGAGAAGTGCCGCCCCATCGCCTCCTCGGCCGCGTAGCCGGTGATGGCCCGCGCGCCCTCGTTCCAGCTCGCCACGCGGCCGGCCGGGTCGAGCGCGAAGACCGCTTCGTCGCGGAGGGCGTCCACGAGCTGGCGCGACAGCGTGTCCGCGCGCGCCGGCGAGACGGGGTTCATCGGGTCGGGGCTCGGGTGGGGCGACGGGCGCCGTTATGGCTGGGGTCGGGGGCTATTGTAAGCCTTCCTGCGCCGGGCGGGAAGTGCGGGGGATGGGAGTTTCCCTTACAAACCCTGTTCGCCGCGCCCTTACGCGCGTCCCGGCGCGGCGACGACAGACGGAGGGGCGGCCCGGGCGCATCTTTCCTCGCAGCGTGGGGAGGCGCGCGGCGGAGGGGTCCGCCGGGCGTCTTCCCGGAGTGCAGCACCGAGAGCGTGGCAGGAGGGACGATGCCCACCACCGAAGCGCGCGCCGAGTGGCCGCGGACGATCCGGGAGTTCAGCCGCCGGAACGCGGGGCGCCGCACGCGCCTGGAGATCGACGACCCCGAGCTGGGGGCCCAGTGGCAGGAGCTCGACTTCAAGCTCCGGGGGGTGGCGTACGAGCCGCGCTTCCGGCGCGTCGAGATCATGCTCGGGGACGGCGGCGGACCGCTCGACGGTCTCACGCACAGCATCGAGGGGGTCAGCGACGTGTGCGTGTTCTCCGGCGGCGACGGGCGAGACGGGACGCTGCGGATCGGGTACCCCGGCGGGGAGGCGGTGCTCGTCCTCGCGGAGGTGTAGCGGGGTCTCGTTCCGTCCAGGACTCGTGATAAAGGCCGCATCCGTGACCGGGTGCGGCCTTTCCCGTTCGAGGCGGGTTTCTACTGGGCACTGGGCACCTGGAACTGCGAACTACGGCTCTGGGCATGTCCCCGCTAAAGCGGGGCCGGGCTGCGGGCGCCGTGCATTCCGCCGCTGCGTCTCCGATCGCGATCCCCTTCGCACGTCCCTCCGCCAGGGTCTTCGCCCTTCGGGCCCGCATCCCTCATGCAACAGCGCAGGCGAGGCCGGCTTTTTCGCGCGGCGCGTCCTTCATCGCTCGCCGAGCTTCGCGCGCGCGGCGACCGCCTCCGCCGCGAAATCGCTGAAGACGCCGTCGACGCCCGCGGCGAAGAAGCGGGCGTATTCGGCGGCCGAGTCGCCGTGCTCGTGGGGCGCGGCGCCGCGGCGGAGGTCGGCGGGGAGGAAGGCGTTCTCGCTGCGGAAGGTCCAGGGGTGCACCTGGAGCCCCGCGGCGTGCGCGTCGTCCACCAGCCGCGTGGGGTGGCCCAGCCGCTCGTCCGGCCCGCGGGGGATCACCAGCGCCTTCGCGGGGCCGATGGCGCCGGCGTACCCGGCCACCTCCCGCAGCCCGTCCGGGGTGGCCATGTCGGCGTAGGTGCGCGTCTCTCCGCGCAGCGTCCAGTCGAAGGGGCGGCCTTCCGCCTCCATCAGCTGCACCAGGCGGAGGCGCGTCTTGCCTCGCAAATCGCGGAGGTTGGCGGTCTCGAAGGACTGGATGAAGACGGGGTCCTCGCGCTCGCGCCACCCGGCGCGGTGGAGGGCGTCGACCAGCGCCTCCTCCAGGGGGAGGCCGAGGGCGCGGAAGTACGACGGGTGCTTGGTCTCGGGGTAGATCCCCACCGCCCTGCCGCGCTCCTCCGACGCCCGCAGCGCCAGCGCGATCACCTCGTCGAGGGTGGGGACCTCGTACCGCCCGTCGTGCGCGGCGCTCCGGGGGCGGAGGTGGGGGAGGCGCTCCCGGGCGCGGAGGGTCTTGAGCTCGGCGAGGGTGAAGTCCTCGGTGAACCACCCCGTCACCGCCTGCCCGTCGATCTCCTTCGTCCGCCTGCGGCCCGCGAACTCCGGGCGGGCGGCGACGTCGGTGGTCTCGTCGATCCGGTTCTCGTGGCGCGCCACCAGCACACCGTCGCGGGTCGCCACCAGGTCGGGCTCGATGAAGTCGGCCCCCGCCTCCACCGCCGCCCGGTACGCCTCCAGCGTGTGCTCCGGGAGCCACCCGCTCGCCCCCCGGTGCGCGATCACCAGCGGCCTCGTCTCCTGCGCCATCCCCCCTCCGGGTCCTGGGTCTCTCCGCCGTCATCGTCTCAACATGGTGGTAACGGCGCGCGCCAGCCACTCCGCGGGGGTGGAGGTTCGGTGGGAGCGAGGGGCGATGGTGCGGGCTCCGGCGTCGTCGGCCCTCATCCCCCCAGCCCCCTTCTCCCAACCCCTGGGAGAAGGGGGAGAAGGGCGGTGGAGGCGATGGGCTGCGATGCGCGCTCCGGCCCCGCCCACTGCGTGCGGGGGGAGGGGCCGGGGGAGGGGGCGCGCAGAGCCCGAGGAATGCTTGAAAGCCCGCCTCGCACGAGAGCGCCGACGCCGCCAGCGCCGTTGCATGAGGGATGCGGGCCCGAAGGGCGAAGACCCTGGCGGAGGGGAATGCGAAGGGGATCGCGATTCGCGACGTAGACGGCCCGCCGTGGAGTCCGCCAGGGGCTTCGCCGCGTTGGAAACGGTAGTATCGTTTCCTACGCGGCCCGCAGCCCGGCCCCGCGCAGCGGGGACATGCCCACAGACGTCGTCGCAGTTGCCGTTGCCGTTCGCGGAACCCGGCCCAGACGCAGAAGGCCCGCCG
>DATACF010000534.1:0-2188 GCA_036259235.1 Longimicrobium sp.
CGACGGCGCCGGCGCCGTCGTCCTGGTGGGGCGCCCCGGCGCCTTCGCGGGGATGGACGGCGCGTGGGGGGCGGTGGCCGGCGACCTGGCGCGGGTGGCCGCGCGCGAGGGGCGGCTCCGCCAGACCGAGGAGGAGCGCGACACCCTCCGCCAGCGCGCCGAGGAGAGCGAGGCGCTCCACGTCCTGGGGCTGGCCGCCAACCGCACCCTCGACCCCGACGAGGTGCTGACGCTGGTGGCCCGCTTCACGAGAACCCTCCTGGGCGCCCACTACGTCACCGTCAACACCCTGGCCGAGGGGCGGATCCGCACCGTGGCCGCCGTGGGCCTCCGTGACGAGAGCGCCGGCGCCGACGACCCCTTCGCCGCCCGCGTGGCCGAGGCGCGCAAGCCCCTCACCCTCCAGGCCGACGCGGGCGGCGCCGTCCCCGAGCCCTTCCACGCCGCCGAGGGGATGCGGGTGGGGCTGGGGGTGCCGCTCGCCCTCTTCGGCGAGACCTTCGGCGCGCTGGTGATCGGCTACCGGCGGCCGTACGACCTGGCCCCCCGCGACACCCGCCTGGCGCTGACGCTGGCCGGCCACGCCGCGGTGGCCATCAGCAACGCCCGCCTCCACGGCGCGCTGGCCCAGCGCACCCGCGAGCTCGAGCGCGCCAACGAGGAGCTCCGCTGGACCACCGAGGCCAAGGACCGCTTCTTCGCCTCCATGAGCCACGAGCTCCGCACCCCGCTGAACGCCATCCTGGGGTACCAGGACCTCCTCCTGGGGGGGATCGTGGGCGAGCTCCCGCATCCCTTCCGCCCGTTCCTGGAGAAGGCGCAGCGCGCCACCCGCAACCTCCTCCACCTGGTCAACGACGTCCTCGACCTCTCCAAGCTGGAGGCGGGGAAGATGGAGCTGGTGGTGGCCCCGGTGCGGGTCCGCGCCATCGTCGAGGAGGCGCTCGCCACCGTCGAGCCGCAGGCGGCGGTCAAGAACATCGCGCTGGAGGTGCCCCCCTCGCCCCCCCTCCCCGCCATCCTCACCGACGCCGACCGGGTGCGGCAGATCCTCATCAACCTCCTCTCCAACGCGGTGAAGTTCACCGACGAGGGGCGGGTGACGGTGTCGGTGGCGCTCTCGGCGGGGGAGAACGGGGCGGGCGGCCCTCCCCAGTGGTGGGTCGACGTCCACGTCGCCGACACCGGCCCGGGGATCCCCGTCCACGACCAGGAGCGGATCTTCCACGAGTTCGAGCAGATCGCGGGGGCCACCGCCCGCGGCGGCACCGGGCTGGGGCTCCCGATCTCGCGGAAGCTGGCGCGCCTCCTGGGGGGCGACCTCCGGGTGGAGAGCGCCCCCGGGCGCGGGTCGACCTTCACCCTCCAGCTCCCCGCGCGGACCGATGAGCACGCTTGAGGCGCCCCCCGCCGAGGCGGCGCTGGCCGCCCAGGCGCTGGAGCAGGAGCAGCTGGGCCACTGGGAGCGCGCCGCCGCCCTCTACGCCGCCGCCTTCCGCGGCTCCCTCCTGGCCGGCGACCTCGAGGCCGCCGCCGACGCGCTCCGCGGCCAGGCGCGGGTGCGGATCCAGGAGGAGCGCTTCGAGGAGGCCGAGGAGCTGGCGTCGTTGAGCCACCAGATCGCCGAGCGGAACGGGATAACCCAGAGCGCCGCCCGGGCGCTCAACGTGATGGGGATCATCCGCTACCGGCAGCGCGACTGGGAGGGGGCGCGCACCCTCTACGCCCGGGCGCTGGAGCTGGCGATGGACATCGGCGACGACGACCTGGCGGGGCTGGCGTGCCAGAACGCGGGGATCATCGCCTACCTGGTCGGCGACCTCCGCGAGGCGCGGGCGCTCTACCTGGAGAGCATCGGGTGGTTCGTGCGCTCGGGAAACAGCGGGAACGCGCAGATGGCGTACAACAACCTGGGGGTGGCGACGGCGTCCCTGCGGGAGTGGCTGGAGGCCGAGGTCTACTTCTCCCGGGGGATCGAGATCGCCGAGCGGCTCTCGCACTCGCCGATCCTGGCGAAGCTCTACGGGAACCGCGCCGAGCCGCTGATCCACATCGGCGAGCTGGAGGAGGCGCTCTCGACGCTGGAGAAGGCCGAGCGGACGGCGACCGCGGTGGGCGACCGGCTGGCGCTGGCCGACGTGGCCCGGTGGCGGGGGGTGATCGCCCGGCTGGCCGGCGACCCCGAGGT
>DATACF010000535.1:0-2213 GCA_036259235.1 Longimicrobium sp.
CGCGCCAGGGGGCGATCCCCAGCTCCGGGTCGCCCGCCCACTCGTCGCCGATGCACATCCCCGACACCGACGCGTAGGCGCCGTCGACCGCGCACACCTTGCGGTGGTCGCGGCGGAGGAAGCCCAGCGGGTTGGTCAGCCGCGGCGGGGCGAAGGCGCGCACCTCGACGCCCGCCTCGCGCAGGGGGCGGAAGAAGCGCGACGGGGTGGCCCAGCACCCCAGCCAGTCGTAGAGGAAGCGGACGCGGACCCCGGCCCGCGCGCGCTCGCAGAGGGCGTCGCGGAACTTGAGTCCCGTCTTGTCGGGGCGGATGATGTAGTTCTCCAGGTGCACCCACTTCTCGGCGCGCCCGATGGCCTCCAGCCAGGCGGGGAAGGCGCGGCTCCCGTCGACCAGGAGTGTGGCGCTGTTCCCGTGCACCTGCTCGGCGTCGGAGGCGCGCACCATGGCCCGCTCGGCGTAGCGCACGAGCGTGCGGATCCCCGCGGCGCTCGCGGGGCGGGCGTCGGGGGCGGGGAGGATCGGGGCCTCGAGGCGGGGTTCGCTCACGGGGTACGGGCCGCGGGTCGGGTGCACGCCGCTCGGACAGCGCAAACGGATTGCCACGGCGGCGAAGCGGAATGTAGCGCGCGGGGGCGGCATGGTGCCAGAAAGCCGGCTTTCGTGTCCCGGACTCCCGATTGCAGTTCGTCGTTCAGGTGATGGTTCGGAGCACGCCCGCGGTCTGGGCGACGTAGCCGCCGCCGAAGAGGCTGACGTGGACGAGGAGGTAGTAGAGCTGGTAGATGGCGCGGCGGGCCTCGTCGTACCCCGGCCGGAGGGGCCACGCCTCGCGGTAGGCGGCGTGGAAGGCCGCGTCGAAGCCGCCGAAGAGCTCCGCCATCGCCAGGTCGGCCTCGCGGTGGCCGCGGTAGACGGCGGGGTCGATCAGCGCGGGGTCGCCGGACGCCGACGCCACGTTCCCGCCCCACAGGTCGCCGTGCAGCAGCGACGGCCCGTCGTCCTCCGCCGCGGCGAGGAGGTCGGGAAGACGGGCGATCAATCGCTCCCACTCCGCCTCCTTCCCCGGCAGCCGCCCGCCCTCGCGCGCCCTCCGCAGCTGCGGCGCGATCCGGCGGTCTCGCCAGAACTCGGCCCACGTCGCCGCGCCGCCGTTCTCCTGCGGGAGCGAGCCGATGAAGTTGGTGCGCTCCCATCCCCAGCCGCCGCTCCGGGCGCGATGGAGCGCCGCCAGCCCGCGCCCCAGCCGCTCGCCGAAGTCGCGGCGCCGGGCCCCGGGCTCCAGCCACTCCAGCGCGATCCACACCGGGTCGTCCGCCGTCCCCTCTCCGCCCATGGCGAGGACTTCGGGGACGCGGATCTCCTCCGGCGCGGCGTCGCGGAGCGCGCGGAGGCCGTCGGCCTCGGCCGCGAACATCTCCGGCGGCGCGGCGGCATTGTGCTTCACGAAGCAGGCGCCCCGGGCCGTCGTGACCCGGAGCGCCTCGTTGATGCACCCGCCGCCCACCGGCCGCGCCTCCACGACGGGGCCGATCTCGCGCTCGACCGCCCGGCGGACGGAGGGCGGGATCACGCGCGGACGCCCCGCTCCGCCAGGATGTGGTCCAGGAGCCGCGCGCACGAGCGCTCCACGATGTCGTGCACGTCCTCGAAGCCGCGCGGGCCGCCGTAGTACGGGTCGGGGACGTCGAGCGAGTCCGGGCGCGGGTCCCACTCGCGGAGCCGGTGCACCTTCGCGGTCCCGCCCGAGCGTCCGTGCAGCGCCTCGATCTCGTCGCGGTTCTCGGCGTCCATCGCGATCACGTAGTCGAAGGCGCGCAGGTCGGCCGCGGTGAGCTTGCGGCTCTGCCCCTCCAGCGTGATCCCCCGCCGCCTTGCCGTCTCCGTGCTCCGCCGGTCGGGCGCCGCCCCGTCGTGGTACCCCGACGTCCCCGCCGAGTCGATCTCGAAGCGGTCCTCCACCCCGCGCCGCTTCACCTCGTGCCGGAACACCGCCTCCGCCAGCGGCGACCGGCAGATGTTGCCCAGGCAGACGAACAGGACGCGGATCGGGTCGGTCGATGACATGGCACGGCTTCGGGTCTCGGAGGTGGAGCCGACAGGATATCGCGCCCCGAAAGCAAAAAACAGGTCTCACATCAAGCCAATGTAGATGCGCGATTCATCGCGCCGCCGTTGCGGGGGGCCGGCCCCGCTGGGCGCGATGAATCGC
>DATACF010000536.1:0-5458 GCA_036259235.1 Longimicrobium sp.
GGTCCTTTCCGCCCCGGGTGGCCTCGCGGCCTCGATCCTCCGCGACGCCGACGCCGACGGCGCCCGGCGCGTGGGGCTCTCTCGTTCCCCGGCCCGTCGGGCGGGCGCGGGCAGGGCACGCCGGACGCCTCTGTGCCCCGGCCGTCTCGGCGGCAGACACGTCGTCCAACGAGATGGGGAAGGCGCACGAGAACGGAGACCGGCGGAGGAATTCTCCGCCGGCCCCCGTCATCTCCTCGCGCGCCGGGCCGCCGAGGGGCCCCACAAAAGAAGCGGAGCCACCCGCGCTGGGCGGGTGGCTCCATGACGACCTCTCGGTCAGGTCCCGATCAGCAGGCCACGACGACCCAGCCGACGCGGACGAGCTTGCCGTTGGCGTCGTTCGCGTAGAGCGGCTCGGCGCACTGCGCCGAGGCCTGCGAGAAGGCGCCGGCCACGAGGGTCAGGGCGAGGGCGGTGCTGCCGACGAAGCGCTTCAGGGTGGTCTTCATGGGAGTGTCTCCGTAGAGAGGGTGGGTGGGTGCGGGAACTGCCCGCGCCGAGAGATAAGGCAACCCTGGTGCCATGCCCACGCCATCCGTTCTCACCAGAGTAAGTCGTTGCGGGAGAGTGGTTTGTGGAAAAGAGACGAATGCTCCCGGGGCGGTCCGCCTGTCCGGATCGCCGTGTCTGGACAGTGTCCTGACGGTCGTTTCCGGACGGTCCCTCCCCCCGCCGGGGGGGCGTGGCGGGTCCCCCCGGCCCCCCGGGGAGCCCTCCGGTCGAAGGCGAAGGGGGGTGCGGGACTACCGTGCACAGGGCTCGCTAGTTATTTTGTAGCAAGGACCTAGACGTGGTTCGGGCTCCGGCGCCGCCCTCCTCCGGGATGGCGCGCGGGGAACGCGTTTCCCACCCTCGGCGTCCCGCGGCGGCCGGTCCCTCCGGGACCCTCTCTCGCGGCGCCGCGCGGCGGGCAACCGTCGCTCCCGGACCGGTGTCCTATCACTCTCCCGTCGTCCCCGAACGCCGCACCGCCCGCGCGCCTCCGCGCGCAGGGCGCGCAGGCGGCTCTCGGTGTGGCGTCTCCTCCTCGCTCCCGCGTCCCGCAGTACAGATGAACCGTCGCGCTCTGCTCATCGTCTCGGGGATCCTCGTCCTCATCGCGGTCTCCGCCGCCACCTACGCCCGCATCCGGAGCGCGAGCGCGGCGCCGGCCGGCGCCGCCGCCGCCCTCCGCGCCGAGGGCGCCGCGCCCAACTCGGCCTCCGAGGGCTTCGGCACCGACGTCCCCATCCCCGTCCACGGCGTCGCGGCGGTGCGCGACACGCTGGTGATGGCGGTCTCGGCCGCGGGGCAGGCCGAGGCGTGGCAGAAGGCGGTCCTCTCGGCCCAGGTGGCCGGGCGGATCGCCTCACTGGGCGTGCGCGAGAGCGACGGCGTAGGCGTCGGCCAGACGCTGGTGGCGCTCGACGGCGCCGAGTACGCCCTGGCCGTCGAGGACGCGCAGGCCGCCCTCCGCGACGCCGAGGCCAAGTTCCGCGAGCTCACCGTCTTCGACGACCGGATCGCCGACCCCGCCGCCCGCAGCGACCGCGCCGCCGCCGCCCGCTCGCGTAGCGGGCTCGACGCCGCCGAGGTCAAGCTCCGCCGCGCCCGCCTCGACCTGGCGCGGGTCCGCCACGGCGCCCCCTTCGCCGGGCGGGTGGCCTCGCTCAAGGTCGTCCCCGGCCAGTGGGTGCGGCAGGGCGACGAGCTGCTGACGGTCGTCGACCTCGACCCGATCAAGGTCGAGGTGCAGGTGCTGGAGAGCGAGGTGGGGTACCTCTCCCCCGGGCGCGAGGCCCGGATCTCCTTCGCCGCCTTCCCCAACGAGCCCTTCCGGGGGACCGTGCAGACGATCAACCCGGTCGTCGAGAGCGGGACCCGCACCGCCCGCGTCACCGTCCTGGTCCCCAACCCGCAGGGGCGGATCCTCCCGGGGATGTACGCCCGCGTCTCCCTCGACGCCCGCCGCTTCCCCGACCGCGTCCTGGTCCCCCGCGGCGCCCTCCTGGAACGCGACCGGCGGCCCATGCTCTTCGTCTTCGAGGAGGGGCCCGGCGGGCGCGGGCTCGCCAAGTGGCGCTACGTCACCCCCGGGCTCCAGAACGACTCGCTGGTCGAGATCGTCCCGAGCGAGGAGACCGACAGCGTCCGCCCCGGCGAGACCGTCCTCACCGAGGGGCACTACACGCTGATCCACGATGCCCGCGTCCGCCTGGTCGACGACGTCGCCCGGGCCGGCGGGCGCCCCCGGTGACGGCCATGAAGCGCTCCCTCCTGGCCGCCGCCCTGGCGCTCGCCCTCCCCGCCGCCGCGGCCGCGCAGGCGCGCCCGCTCTCGCTCGAACAGGCCATCGCCACGGCGGGCGAGAACAACCCCGCCTACCGGAAGGCGCTGGCCGAGGTCACCGGCGCCGAGGCTGAACGCCGCCGCGCGGCGGGGGCCTTCCTCCCCACCCTCGACCTCCGGGTGTCCACCAACGGCGACTACACCCGGAGCTTCACCGGCCGCGACGAGTTCGGGCAGCCGGTCACCCGCGACGACCCGATCGAGAGCCGCTCGTCGTACATGTCGCAGGGCGTCTCGATCAACGGGATCACCCTCTTCGACGGCGGCGCGCGGCTCCGAGAGTACCGGGCCTCGCAGGCCTCGACCGACGCGACCAAGCTGCGCGCGGGGGGCGAGGCGCTCCGGATGCGGGGCGAGGTGACCCGCCGCTACTGGGCCGCCGTCCGCGCCTCGCGGGTCATCGCGCTGGAGGAGGGCCTCCTGGCCTCGGCACGCGAGCGGGTGGAGGTCACCGAGCGGCTGATGCGCGTCGCCGTCCGCACCCCCGTCGACGTCCTGGGGGCCCGGGTGCAGGTGGCCGAGCAGGAGGGGGCGCTGGAGAAGGCGCGCGGCGACCTCCGCCGCGCCCTCCTCGACCTCCGGCAGGAGATGGGGGTCATCGACGACGCCCCCCTCGCGCTGACCGACGAGCCCCCCGCCCTCTTCGACCCCGCCGCCCTCGACCCGGCGGCGCTGGCGGCCCGCGCCGTGGAGGGGCACCCCCGCCTGGCGCGCGCGCACGCCTCCGAGAGGGCCGCCCAGCAGAAGGTGGGCGCCGCCCGCGCCGGGCGGTGGCCGACGGTGAGCGCCAGCGCCAGCGTGGGGCGCGGGCAGTACTTCAGCGGCTACGACGGGCTCTACGAGCTCAACCCCCTCAACCAGAGCCTGGGGTTCGGGATCGTCGTCTCCTACCCGCTCTTCAACCAGTTCCGCACCTCCACCCAGGTGGCCCAGGCGCGCGCCGGGCTCACCGCGGCGCAGGAGGACGTCCGCGCCGAGCGGCTGGCCGTCGAGCGCGACGTCCGCGCGGCGGCCATCGACCTCCAGGTCGCCCACGCGGCCGCCGCCCACGCCGTCCGGACGCTGGAGCTCAACCGCGAGCGGGTGGCGCTGGCGCAGGAGCAGTACCGCGCCGGGGCGCTGGGCTTCGCCGACCTCCAGGACGCGGCGGAGGGGGCGGCGAAGGCCGAGCGCGAGGCGCTCCGCACCCGCTTCGAGTTCGCCGCCGCGCACGCCACCCTCGAGGAGAAGGTGGGCGCGCCGGTCCGGCCCTGAGCGGCTCTCGACCCGACGGAGGCGGAAGGGGGGAAGGCCCCCCCGTCCGCCTCTTCCCACTCCCCGAAGGCGCGCGCCCGCGCGTGCCTTCCCCCTGACGCCCGGCTCCGAAGAAGGTGTCTCCACGGATGTCGCTCCCCCGCATCGCCATCGCACGGCCCGTCGCGGTCGCCATGTTCTTCCTGGGAGTGGTCTTCCTGGGGGTGCTCTCCTTCGTGCGCCTCCCGATCGACCTCCTCCCCGACGTCGCGTACCCGCGGCTGGTGGTCTACACCGCCAACTCCGGCGCCGCGCCCGCCGAGGTGGAGCGCTTCGTCACCGAGCCCGTCGAGCAGGCGGTCAGCACCGTCCCCGGGGTCCAGAAGGTCGAGAGCGTCACCCGCGAGGGGGCCTCCCTGGTGACCGCGCGCTTCGCGTGGGGCACCGACATGGACTTCGCCGCCCTGGGGGTGCGCGAGAAGCTCGACAACATCCGCGACGCCCTCCCCGAGCTGGCCACCCGCCCCGTCGTCCTCCGCACCGACCCCCGGAGCGAGCCGGTGATGGCGCTCTCGGTCTCCGGCGAGCGCGACCTCCCGCAGCTCAAGGAGCTGACCGAGGCGGTCTTCAAGCGGCGGCTGGAGCAGATCGACGGGGTGGCGCAGGCGGCGGTCACCGGCGGCGTCGAGCGCGAGGTCCACGTCGAGGTCGACCCCGAGCGGCTGGAGGCGTTCGGCCTCACCCTCGACGACGTGGCGAAGGCGCTCGACGCCGCCAACGCCAGCGCCCCCGGCGGCACCATCCGCCGCGGGCGCTACCGCTACGCCCTCCGCACCCTCGGCGAGCTCCAGTCGGTGGCCGAGCTCGGCGAGGTGCCGCTGCGGAAGGCGCCGGCGTCGAATGGATCGTCGGGCGCGGGCGCGTCGTCGTCGTCGTCGGGCTCGTCGTCGTCGTCGAACGGGTCGTCCGCGGGCGGGTCGGACGACGCCCCCACCTCCGAGATCCTCCTGCGCGACGTGGCGCGGGTGGAGGACGGCTTCCAGGAGCGCGAGTCGGTCGCCCGCTACAACGGGCGCGAGTCGGTGGGGCTCCTGGTCTTCAAGAACGCGGGCGCCAACACCGTCGGGGTGGCCGAGGAGGTCGAGCGGGTCCGGGCGCAGCTCCGCCGCGAGTACCCCGAGATCCGGATCGACGTGGCGACGAGCCAGGCGGGGTTCATCTCCGACGCCCTCGCCAACGTGGTCCAGGAGGTGATCCTGGGGGGCGTCATGGCCTTCCTGGTCCTCTTCCTCTTCCTGCGCGAGTGGCGCTACCCCGTCGCCATCGCGCTCGCCATCCCCATCTCGCTGATCGCCACCTTCGCCCTCATGCAGGCGGCGGGGGTCTCGCTCAACATCATGAGCCTGGGCGGGATGGCGCTGGGGGTGGGGCTGTTGATGGACAACTCCATCGTGGTGCTGGAGAACATCTTCCGGCACCGCGAGAAGGGGCTCCGCGCCGCCGCCGCGGCGGCCGTGGGCGCCCAGGAGGTGCAGCGGGCCATCACGGCGTCGACGCTCACCACCATCGCCGTCTTCGGCCCCATCGTCTACGTCGAGGGGGTCGCCGGGCAGCTCCTGGGGGCGCTCGCCCTCTCGGTCGCCTTCTCCCTCCTGGCCTCCATCCTCGTCGCCATCACCCTCCTCCCCACGATGGCGGCGCCCGCCGCCGGGGCACCGGCCTGATCGCGGCGCTGGTCGTCTCCATCGGCCTGTCGCTGCTGCTGCGCTACGCCATCCAGATCTTCTACGGGGGCCGGTCGAGCCCGTACGCCGAGTTCCAGTCGCAGCGGGCCGTGGACTACGGCCTCTTCAAC
>DATACF010000537.1:0-3566 GCA_036259235.1 Longimicrobium sp.
TGGACGAGCTGATTGCGGCCATCACCGCCTATATCGAGCGCCGCAACTCTGACCCCAAGCCCTTCACCTGGACCGCTTCCGCGCAGCACATCCTGGAGAAGGTGACCAAAGCGAACGAGACTTTGAAGGCACTACACTAGAATCCGGAGCGCAACGGCCGCCGCCGCGCGTTCGACCACGCTCCCATCCCCTGTCCGATATGCCAGACGCTCCCCCGTCCACGAAGCCGACCGCCGGCCCCTTAAGCCGCCTCGTCCGCTACGCGCGGCCGCACCGCAGGCAGGTGTGGCTGGCGACGCTCTGCTCGGTGCTGAACAAGGTCTTCGACCTGGCGCCCGAGGCGCTGATCGGCGTGGCGGTGGACATCGTGGTGAGCCGGCAGGACTCGCTGGTGGCGCGGCTGGGGTTCCCGGACGTGCGCGACCAGCTCCTGGTGCTCGCCGGCGTCACCTTCGTCATCTGGCTCCTGGAGTCGCTCTTCGAGTACCTCTACGGCGTCCTCTGGCGGAACCTGGCGCAGACCGTCCAGCACGAGCTCCGCGTCGACGGCTACCGGCACCTCCAGACCCTCGACCTCGCCTTCTTCGAGGAGCGGAGCACCGGCGGGCTCATGGCCGTCCTGGGCGACGACATCAACCAGCTGGAGCGCTTCCTCGACCGCGGCGCCAACGAGATCATCCAGGTCGTCGCCACCGTCCTCGTCGTCGGCGCCGCCTTCTTCATCGCCGCGCCCGAGGTGGCGTGGATGGCGATGCTCCCCATGCCCTTCGTCGTCTGGGGCTCCATCGTCTTCCAGAAGCGGCTGGAGCCCCGCTACGCCGCCGTGCGCGAGAGCGTCGGAACCTTGAGCGCCCGGCTGGCCAGCAACCTGAGCGGGATCACCACCATCAAGGCGTACGCGGCCGAAGAGCACGAGGTGCGGCGCGTCGCCGAGGAGAGCGAGGCGTACCGCGCCGCCAACCGCCGCGCCATCGCCTACAGCGCCGCGTTCGTCCCCCTCATCCGCATCGTGATCCTCGTCGGCTTCACGGGGACGCTGGTCCTGGGCGGGCTCCAGGCGCTGGAGGGGGAGCTGGCGGTGGGGACGTACTCGTTCCTCGTCTTCATCTCCCAGCGCCTCCTCTGGCCGCTCACCCGCCTGGGCGAGACGCTCGACCTCTACCAGCGGGCGATGGCGTCGACCGCCCGCGTCTTCGCCCTCCTCGACACCCCCGTCGAGGCGCACCCGGGGTCACGCGCCCTCCCGTCCGAGGCGGTGCGCGGCGAGGTGGAGATGCGGGACGTCACCTTCGCCTACCACGGGCGCGAGCCGGTCCTCCGCGACTTCTCGCTCCGCATCCCCGCGGGCGAGACGATCGCGGTGGTGGGTCCCACGGGGTCGGGGAAGAGCACGCTGGTGAAGCTGCTCCTCCGGCTCTACGAGATCGGCGCGGGGAGCATCACGATGGACGGCGTCGACGTCCGCGAGGTCCGGCTGGGCGACCTGCGGAAGGCGGTGGGGCTGGTGAGCCAGGACGTCTTCCTCTTCCACGGCACCGTCCGCGAGAACATCGCCTACGGCTCGTTCGGGGCGTCGGACGAGGACGTCGCGCGCGCCGCCGAGCTGGCCGAAGCGCACGAGTTCATCGCCGCGCTCCCGCAGGGGTACGACACGGTCGTCGGCGAGCGGGGGCAGAAGCTCTCCGGCGGCCAGCGGCAGCGGCTCGCCATCGCCCGCGCCATCCTCAAGGACCCGCTCGTCCTGGTCCTCGACGAGGCCACCAGCGCCGTCGACAACGAGACCGAGGCCGCCATCCAGCGCTCGCTCGAGCACATCAGCCGGGGGCGGACGACGATCGCCATCGCGCACCGCCTCTCGACCGTGCGGAACGCGCACCGGATCTACGTGATGGACCGCGGGCGGCTGGTGGAGCACGGCACCCACGACGAGCTCCTCGCCGCCGGCGGGATGTACGCCGCGCTCTGGCGCGTGCAGACGGGCGAGGCGGTCGCCGCGTCGTAGGCCGCCGTCGTCCGCGAAGGTCTGTCCGCTCCCCCGCTTCAACCTCTCCGGCTTCTCGCGCGTCGGAGAGGGACGTGCGCCGCCCCCCTTCCGAAACCGCGTCCAGGAGAAGCCCCATGCGTCCCACCCGCCTCGCCGTGGCCGTGCTCGCCGCCGTCCTCTCCCTCCTCGCCTCCCACGCCCCCGCGCGGGCGCAGGACGACGGCGGGGCGCCGCTGCGGGAGGTGCTCGGGGGGCCGCGGGCGAAGGTGATGCTCCTGGGGGTCTTCCACTTCCAGGACGCGGGGCTCGACTCGTACAAGCCGCGCTTTCCCTTCGACGTCCTCGCTCCCGGGCGGCAGCGCGAGGTGGAGGAGGTCGTGGAGCGGGTGGCGCGCTTCCAGCCCACCCGCGTGGCGGTCGAGCAGCCGGCGAGCCAGCAGCCGCGGCTCGACTCGCTCTACGCCGAGTACGCGGCGGGGCGGTGGACGCCGCGGTCGAACGAGATCTACCAGATCGGCTTCCGGCTGGCGAAGCGGCTGGGGCACGCGGGCGTCCACGCCGCCGACGCCCGGCGGCGGTGGTACGCCGACCTCACCGACTCGCTGATCCAGGCGCGGGCGCGCGAGCTGGGGCAGGCGCGGCTCCTGGACGGGGGGACGCGGTGGGACACCCTCTACACGCGGCTGTACGAGCACGACGACTCGCTGAAGACGGTGCGGACGCTCCGCGAGACGTTCCTCTACATCAACTCGCCGGCGCGGGTGCGGGCGGGGCACGGGGCGTACCTGACGGGGTCGTTCGGGCTGGGGGCGGGGGACGACTACCTCGGGGCCGACATGCGGACGGCGTGGTACAACCGGAACCTGCGCATCTTCGAGAACCTGCGGCGGCTCGTGCGCTCGCCCGAGGAGCGGATCGTGCTCGTCGTCGGCGCCGGGCACCTGCCGATCCTGCGGCACCTCGTCGAGAGCTCGCCCGAGCTCGAGCTCGTCGAGGTCTCCGAGTATCTCGGCGGGTCGTAGCTTCGTTGGACGACGAAGTGCGAACGGCAACTTCAGCTGCAACGGCGGTGTTGGGCATGTCCCCGCTGCGCGGGGCCGGGCTGCGGGCGCCGTAGGAAACGATACTACCGTTTCCAACGGCGCGAAGCCCCTGGCGGACTCCATGCCGCCGGGGGCTTCGTCTCGATTCGCCGTCCCCTTCGCATCCCCCTCCGCCAGGGTCTTCGCCCTTCGGGCCCGCATCCCTCATGCAACGTCGCAGGCGGCACCGGCTTCGTCGCGATCAGCCGTCTATCATCGCATTCCTCCGCCGCGGCGGCCCCCACCCCCGGCCCCTCCCCCCCTCCGCGAGGGAGGGGAGAACATCATCCCGATCCGCGACTTACGAGCCTGCCCTCCCACCGCTGCACGCCGCGCGCACGAATGAGCGCAAGCCGTCCCTCTCCTGTAGTTCGGGAGAGGGACAGGCGGCGAGCCTCCATGGTGAGGGTCGCGGGGCCGGCGCCGCGCACCCACCGCCCGTCGCCCACCGCCCTTCTCCCCCTTCTCCCAGGGGGTGGGAGAAGGGGGCCGGGGGGATG
>DATACF010000538.1:0-3351 GCA_036259235.1 Longimicrobium sp.
GGGGGGGGCCTCTTCCGTTGTATCCCGGGCGTCTGCCCTTCGCCGGCCAGACGGGCCGCGAGCGAACCGACCGCGAATCACCCGCCCCCGGCTGGGCGCCCGCGTGAGGGATGCGAGCGCGAAGCGGCGAGACCCGACAGCAGTATCGTCGGGTCTCGCCTCCGTTAGCGGGCGTAGTGTGCCCGCTTACGGAGCCGCAGCCCGACCCGAGCGCCAGCGAGGGTCACGCCCAATCCCGCCGCCGCTCAACCCCGATGTCCCCGGAACTCGTCGTCAGAGCCAGGTCCGCGCTCCGAGCGCGACCACCAGGACGCCGATGACGCTGAGGAAGTTGAGGTGGAAGACCAGCGGCCCGAGCGTCACCCCCACCGCGACCAGGTCGATCACCAGGGGGCCGAAGGCCGCGGCGACGGAGGTGGTGAAGAAGGTGCGCGCCGCGCTCTGCGGCATGAACTCCACCGCGAGCTCGGTGAGGAGGGCACCGAGGACCATTCCGACGAGGATGACCAGCAGTAGGCGACCGGCGCGGCGGCGTACGGCGACGTTCATCACACCTCCCGACCCACGTGAAGGCGCCGCTCAGCGGCGGCGCTCGATTGCGTACGCGATGCTCGTCCGCAGGGCGTCCGGCGCCGCCCCCTCCGGAAGCCCCTCCAGCGCCTCCTCGGCGCGACGGGCGTACTCAAGCGCGGTGCCCCTCGCATATTCCAAGCCGCCGCGCGCGCGCACGATGCGGACCACCCCGGCGATGCGCTCGTCGCTCGGCTCGGGGTCGCGGAAGAGCGCGTCCACCTCGTCCCGCTCGCCCGCGGTGAGCGCCGGGAGGACGGCGATGAGCGGGAGCGTCACCTTGTGCTCGCGCAGGTCCAGCCCGGTGGGCTTGCCGGTGACCGCCTCGTCGGCGGTGTAGTCCAGCAGGTCGTCGGCGATCTGGAAGGCCATCCCCAGCTCGTGCCCGAAGCGGGCCAGCGCGTCGCGGTGCTCCGGCTGGCCGGAGATGGCGCCGAGCTCGCAGGCCGCCGACATCAGCGAGGCGGTCTTGGAGGCGATGAGGCGGTAGTAGTCGTCCTCGCCGAAGTCCAGGGCGTCGTGGGAGGCGAGCTGCCGCATCTCCCCCACGGTCATGGCGTTGGCGGCGTCGGCCAGGACGCGGATGGGCTCCACTGCGCCCAGGCGGGTGATCTCGGTGAGGGCGCGCGTGTAGAGGTAGTCGCCCATGATGATGGCGACCTGGTGGCTCCACACCGAGTTCACGGTGGGCATCCCCCGGCGCAGGACCGAGTGGTCCACCGCGTCGTCGTGCACCAGCGTGGCCAGGTGCACCAGCTCCAGCACCGCCGCCAGCGTCTCGGCGTCGCGGTGCGCGCGCCCACCCACCTCGTTGCAGAGGAGGGTGAGGGTGGGGCGGAACAGCTTGCCGCGCACCTTGAGCAGGTAGTCGGTGACCTCCGCCACCATGCCGAAGTCCGCGACCACGATCCGGCGGATCTCCTCGAAGACGGTGTCGAGCCGCTCGCGGACGGGCGCCTGGATCTCCGAAAGCCTGGGTCGTGCGGTGCGCAGCATCGTACGTTCTGGAGGGGGGCCGGGGAAGCGCTGGAAGCTAACCGGGGCTCCTGGGGATGTCAAAACCCGCGGGCCGGGGCGGAGCGGCGGAGCCCTTCCAGCCGCGAGAGGGCGTCGCGGAAGCGGATGTCCACGGTGAGCACCCTCTCGTACAGCTCGACGGCCGCGTCCCGGTTCCCCAGCGCCTCCTGGCAGCGCCCCAGCTGGTAGACGACGCCCACCAGCTCGGCCTCGGTGGCGTCGGGGAGGCGGAGGGCGCGCTCCAGCACGCGCACGGCCACAGCGCTCTGCCCCTTCTCCACGAAGCAGCGGCCCAGCAGCTCCAGCGTGGCGAGGGGGTTGGCGCCGCCGCGCAGCGCCACCTGGAACTCGGCGATGGCCTCGTCCAGGAGCCCCATCTCCATGAAGGCGAGCCCCAGGTCGTAGTGGCTGGAGGAGTCCTCGGCCTCGATGTTCTCGCTGACCTTCTGCCGGAACACGGCGAGCATGTCGGCGAAGTCGCGGTCCTCGTCGCCGGTGGGCTCCTCCTCCTCCACCACGAAGCGGGTGGTCTTCTCGTCGGGCTCGTCCTCCATGATGAGCGAGCCCAGGTCCACGTAGTCGTCGGCGGGGGCGGCGGCCGGAGGCGGGGGCGCCTGCGGGAGCATGCGGCGCGCCTCCTCGTTGCCGGGGTCCATCTCCAGCACCCGCTGGTAGACGGCGCGCGACTTGGGGTTCTCCTGCGGGGAGCCCAGGTGCCTCCCCAGGTCGAGGTACGCCCGCACCATCGACCCGGTGTCCCCGGCGCGGAAGGCGTACTCCACCTGCTTCTGGTACAGGGCGGTGTCGTCGGGGCGGCGGGCGAGCAGCGAGCGGACCGCGGAGATGGCCTCGCTGAGCAGCCCGCGGGCGCCCAGCTCGCGGTGCGCCGCCGCGAGCACCTCCCCGGCCTCGTCCGCCCTGCCCCGCTCCTCCAGCAGGTCCACCAGCCGTCCGAGCGCGGCGCCGTCCTCCGGGGCGGCGGCCACCCGCTCGCGCAGCTCCTCCAGCGGGTCTGCCGGCGCGGGCTCCCAGCCGGCCAGCTCCAGCGCAGGCGCCGCGAGGGCGTCCGGCTCCTCCCCACCGCCGTCCAGGTCCAGGAACGGGAGCGGCTCGCCCACGGCTTCGGCGTCCTCGTCCTCCGGCTCGGCGGCGTCCTCGAGCCCGGGGAGGCCGTCGGGCGCCTGCAGGTCGTCGAGACCGGGGAGGGATGCGGCGGGCTCCTCGGGAGCCAGCGAGGTGTGCTCGATCTCCAGCCCCGGGTCCAGCAGGGGGTGGCCCTCCGCCTCGTCGGCACCGCTCCAGCTCGACGTCTCCAGCCCCTCCAGCCCGCCGATCTCCCCGTCGCCCGCCGCCGCGGCGGGGAGCTCCAGCCCCGGGAGCGGCTGCGCGTCGGGCTCGGGGAGCCCGGGCTCGATGCTCCCGTGGAACTCCAGGGCGAACGCGTCGTCGTCCGCGGGCTCGTCCGTGTCCTGGTAGCCGAAGTCCTCCTCCGGGCCGGCGGCGGGGGCCGCGGCCCCGCCGCGCGAGGCGAGGTCCACGTGCGGGTCGATGGCGAGCACCCGCTGCTGGACCTCCTCCGCCTGCGCCTCGTCGCCGCGCGCCCGGAGGTGGTCGCGGAGGCGGAGGAGCTGGTCGATGGCCTCGTCGCGGCGCTCGTGCGAGAGGAGCTGGTCGGCGAGCAGGAGGCGGACGTCGGTGTCGTCCGGCGAGGCGTCGGCGAACTCCTTGAGCGCGGCGAAGGAAGCGTCGAGCTGCCCCGCCCGC
>DATACF010000539.1:0-1676 GCA_036259235.1 Longimicrobium sp.
GCCCGCGTGGCCGCGCGGGACAGCGCCGCGCGCGCCGACTCGCTCCGCGCCGACTCCGCCCGCCGCGCCGCCGTGCCCGTGCGGCCTGCGACCACGGGGACGGGGTCGCGGCTCGAGATCCAGGGGGGCACGGTCGAGCTGGGGGAGGGGAGCTTCATCGAGATGAGCGGCGGGGGCGTGGTGGTCATCGACGGCGACACCGTGGCCGCGGGCGAGCGGGTGGTGCTCCGCGGGGGCGCCGGGCGCGTCGCCGGGGCCACGCGCGACGCCGAGCGCTTCATCCCCGCCTCCGAGGCGCTCTGGGCCCCGCTGGGGCGGTGGAGCGGGAGCGGCGCCAAGGCCACCGAGCAGTTCCGCGTCGCCAGCGACGAGTGGCGGCTGGTCCTCCGCTCCCGCTCCGAGACGGACGCCCAGGCCAGGGTGGAGGTGACGGTGCTCCAGAAGACCCGCCAGCAGATGGGCGGCTTCGTCACCTACGCCATCTTCCGGGGCGACGGGACCGACACCAGCTACGTCCACCAGCCGCCGGGGACGTACTTCCTCCGCGTCACCTCCGAGAACGCCCGCTGGACGCTGACCGCCGAGGAGAAGCGCGTCCCCGCCGAGGCGCTCCCGGCGCGCCCCTGACGCGCGCGGCCCGGCCGATCCCCCGAACGATGCGAGAGCGTCCGCGATGACCTCCGGCGCCCCGAAGCGCGGTTCGTCCACCGGTGGCGGGTGCGGGTGCGCGGCCCTCCTCCTCCTCGTGGTCGTCGTGTCGCTCTGCTCCGACGACGACTCCGGTCCCGCGGCCGGGGAGGCCGCCGCGGACCCCGATTCGGCGGCGGCGGTCCCGGCGCGCGTGGACACGATCCTGAACGACGGGCGGACCGTGGTCACCAGCGACGGGTGGACGCGCTCCGACGGGCTCGAGTTCCGCACCGAGAACGGCGTCCTCCACATCGACTCGGGGAGCCTGGGCGGGCCGCTCCCGCCGGCCGCGACGCCGCCTCCGACGGCGGCCCCCGACCCGGAGACCGTCGCCCCGCCGGACTTCCTCCCCGCCGACCGGGCGCTCTGGGTGCCGGTGGGGCGGTGGAGGGGGAACGACGAGACGGAGACCCCGCGCTTCCGCGTGGGGACCGACGAGTGGCGGATGGTGCTGACGGTCGGCGAGCCGCCGCCGGGGGTGCACCGGAGCGTCCAGGTGCGCGCGGTCACCTTCGGGAACCGCACCGTGGCCGAGATGGGCCTCCTGGGCCCCGCGGCCGACACCGGCTACGTGCACGCCGCGGCGGGGCTCTACCACCTCCGCGTCCGGAGCCTCGGGGCGCCGTGGACCCTCGTCGCCGAGGAGAAGCGCGTCCCCGCCGAGGCGCTCCCGGCGCGCCCCTGACGGCCGATCCCGAGAGCACGGAAAGCGCCCGCCATGCGCGACGGTTCCCACCAGCGGAAGTCCACCCTCGGCGGCGTGGCCGTGGCCCTCGCCCTCTTCGCGGGCGGCGTGGCGGTCTGCTACGACGAGCGCCGCGAGCCGGCGTCCGGGGAGGTCGCCGAAGCCGGCCCCGACCCGGCCGTGAAGGTCCCGGCGCGCGTGGACACGATCCTGGACGATGGGCGGACGGTGGTCAGCAGCGACGGGTGGACGCGCTCCGTGGGGCTCAAGTTCCGCCTCGAGAACGGCGTCCTCCACATCG
>DATACF010000540.1:0-3213 GCA_036259235.1 Longimicrobium sp.
AACGAGGCCTGTGTCTTGGGCGGCGTGCGGTTGATCTCGTCGGCGATCAGCAGGTTGGTGAACACGGGGCCCGGCCGGAAGGAGAACTCCGCGCTGTGGGCGTCGTAGACCAGGGAGCCGGTGATGTCGCCCGGCATCAGGTCCGGGGTGAACTGGACGCGCTTGAAGTCGAGCTCCAGCGCGTCCGAGAGCGTCCGCACCAGGAGCGTCTTGGCGAGCCCGGGGACCCCCACCAGGAGGGCGTGCCCCCCCGCCAGGAGGCAGATGATCACCTCTTCGAGCACCGCCTCCTGCCCCACGATCCGCCGCTGCACCTGCGCGCGCAGCTGCGCGGCGTCGCCCAGGAGGGTCTCGATCTCCTTCTCCGCGGTAGCCAGGGAAGTATCCTCAGCGTCAGTAGGTCGTTCGTTCCGATGGATGGCGCGGCCTCTGGTACCGTGCCGCCGTCCCTATGATCCCCACCCGCCCCGAAAAGTTTGAGCCCGCCCGCGCTCCAACTTTCGCCCCCTCCGGCGGCATCGGACCGGGTCGAGGGGATTGACAGGCGGCCCCGCCCCCCTCAAAATGCGAATGCGATTCGCATTCGTCAATTCACCCGCAGCCGACCGCGACCGATGCCCGCACCTTCGGCGCCCCCCGTCCGCGCCGCGCGCCAGGCCCGCAGCCGCGAGACCGAGCAGCGGATCCTCCGGGCGCTGCGCGAGCTCCTCGACGAGAAATCGTTCGACCAGCTCTCCATCGCCGACGTGGCGGGGCGGGCGGGGGTCTCGGTGGGCGGCTTCTACGCCCGCTTCGCCAGCAAGCACGACGCGCTCCTCCACCTCTCGTACGCCGGCTACGTCGCCGACGCGGTGGCCATGGCCGACCGCGACCTCGACCCCGCGCGGTGGGCGGGGGCGGGGATCGCCCCCATCGCCGAGGCCTACTTCCGGCTGATGGTCCGCGCCGGGCACGACCACCACGCGCTCCTGCGCGAGCTGGTGCAGCGCCACCGCGCCGACCCCGCCGCCATGCGCGGCGTCGAGGCGTGGGAGCGCTTCCAGGAGCGGGTGCACGGCCCCTTCCGCCGCCTCCTGGCCGAGCGGATCGGCGCCGTCCGCCACCCCGACCCCGCGCTGGCGCTCCGGGTGGGCTTCTCGCTCACCTCCTCGGCGCTCCGCGAGGCGCTCCTCTTCCCGCACATGGGCCCGCCCCCAGGCGAGCTCACCCCGGAAGCGCTCGCCGTCGAGCTCACCCGGCTCTTCTGCGGCTACCTGGGCGTCCCCCTGGACGGCAGCTCCGCCGCCTGATCCATCGTCCCTTCCACCTTCCGCCCGACTCCCCGATGGAGGCCGTCATGCGCACCGCCGCCTCTCGCACTCTGCTCTCCGCCCTGTTCGCGACGCTGGCCGCCGCGCCCGCGACGCTCGCCCAGGCGCAGTCTCCCGGCGCCCCCCTCGCCGCGCCCTCCGGCGCCGCCGCGGCCGTCCGCGCCCTCGCCGACGAGTACGTGGCCGCCGTCGGCCAGCGCTTCCCCGGCGTGGAGGAGTCGCTGGGCGCCGCGCGCTCGGCCGACCGCTGGACCGACAACCGCCCCGAGGCGCTCCGCGCCTGGGAGGCGGCCGAGGACGGCTTCGCCCGCCGCATCGCCGCCATCGACGGCGGCGCGCTCTGGGGGACGCCCGAGTGGGTGACGCACGGCGCGCTCCGCGAGACGCTGGAGAACACCCGCGCCACCCGCGTCTGCCGCACCGAGCTGTGGGGCGTCAACCACATCTTCGGGTGGCACCTCGGCGCCTCGCGTCAGGCGGCCGTCCAGCGCGTGGGGACCCCCGAGCACCGCGCCCGCGCGCTCGCCCGCTACGAGGCGCTCCCCGCCTTCGTCGACGCCGAGGTCGCCAACCTCCGCGAAGGCCTGAGGCTCGGCTACACCGCCCACCGCGACGCCGTCGCCCGCGTCGTCGAGCAGGTGGAGGGGATGACGCCGGACGACGTCGCCGCGTCGTCGTTCTACTCCCCCGCCCTGCGCGACTCGTCGCCGGAGTTCCGCGCCGCGTGGGAGGCGGTCGTCCGGACGCGCGTCTACCCGGCGCTCCGCGCCTACCGCGACTTCCTCCGCGACGAGTACCTCCCCCGCGCCCGCCCCGAGGCGGGGCTCGGCGCCCAGCCGGACGGGGCGGCGTGCTACCGCGCGCTGGTGCGGAGCAGCACCTCGCTCGACGTGGCGCCCGAGGAGATGATGGCGATGGCGCGGCGCGCGCGGCGGGAGATCGAGGCCGAGCTGGCGCCGCTGGCCCGGCGGCTGGTGGGGACCGGCGAGGGGAGCGAGGCCCGGCGGCGGCTCAAGAGCGACCTCCGCTACTTCTTCGCCTCGCGCGACGAGCAGATGGCCGCGCTCCGGGGGCACCTGGAGCGGACGCACGCGCGGCTGGGGAACGTCCTCTCGCGGGTGCCGGAGACCCGGCTGGAGCTGCGCGCGGCGGAGCCCTTCGAGGAGCGCTCCAGCCCGCCGGCCTGGTACAACGCGGCGCCGCTGGACGGGAGCCGCCCCGCCACCTTCGTCATCAACCTCCACGACTCCGAGAAGAAGTCGCGGATGGAGGGGCTGGTCTCGGCCAGCCACGAGGGGTGGCCGGGGCACCACCTCCAGGTCGCCTGGACGCAGGAGCTCGCGGCGCCGCACCCGGTGACGCGGCTCCTGAGCGCGGGCGGGTACATCGAGGGATGGGGGATGTACGCCGAGCGGCTGGCGCTGGAGATGGGGGCGGCCGGGAGCGCGCTCGACTCCGCGGGCGTGCTGGTGCACCTGGCCGACGCGCTGGTGGCGCTGGAGATCGACCCGGGGATGCACGCCTTCGGGTGGACGCGCGAGCAGGCCATCGACACCATGATGACCGTGGGCGGCCGCGCCCGTGCCCAGGCCGAGGTCTACGCCGACCGCCACGCCGCCACGCCGTCGCAGATCGTCACCTACATGACGGGGTACCTGGAGCTGATGCGCCTGCGGAGCGAGGCCCGGCAGGCGCTGGGGAGCCGCTTCGACATCCGCGAGTTCCACGACGTCGTCCTCGACGGCGGCCCCCTCCCCCTCCCCATGCTCCGCGAGAAGGTGGAGCGGTGGATCGCGTCGAAGAACGCCGGCGCCGCCCCCCAGCGCCGGACGCTGCGCCTGCGCTGATTCCAGCCTTTTACTACGAACTGCGGACTCTCACAGGGGGCACAGGGGACACAGGG
>DATACF010000541.1:0-14971 GCA_036259235.1 Longimicrobium sp.
ATCCAAGATAATGCGCGCCGTGTCCGGAGTCACGGTCCGGCGAAAGCCGGGGGCCAGGATCACCCCCAGGTACGCCGCCCCCGCATCAACCGCCGCGGCCGCGTCGGCGTGCCGCATCAGCCCGCAGACCTTGACCTCCGTCATCCGCCGCGCGCCCCGTCCTTCGGCCGGCCGACGAGGGCCGACGCCGCGGCGCGCACGTCCGGCTGCCGCATCAGCGACTCGCCGACCAGGATGGCGTCGAACCCCGCCGCCCCCAGCCGGTCGACGTCCTCCGCCGTGCGGATCCCGCTCTCGGCCACCAGCGTGACGCCCGGCGGGACGCCCTCCGCCAGGCGGATGGAGAGGCCGAGATCGGTGACGAAGGTGGAGAGGTCGCGGTTGTTGACGCCGACGAGCGTCGCCCCGGCGGCGAGCGCCCGCTCCATCTCCTCGGCCGTGTGCACCTCGACCAGGACGTCCATCCCCAGCGCCCGCGCTTCGGCCTGGAGCTCGGCCAGCCGCGCGCCGGAGAGGATGCGGACGATGAGGAGGACGGCGTCGGCGCCCGCCGCGCGCGCCTCCCAGAGCTGCACCGGGTCGATGACGAAGTCCTTGCGGAGGACGGGGAGCGGCACCGCCCCGCGGACGCGGACGAGCGCGTCGAGGTCGCCGCCGAAGAAGTCGCGGTCCGTGAGGACCGAGAGGGCGGCGGCGCCCCCGGAAAGGTACGCGCGGGCCACCTCCACCGGATCGGCGCCGGGGCGGATGTCGCCCGCGGAAGGGGAGCGGCGCTTGACCTCGGCCAGGAGGCGCACCTCGCCGGGGCGCGAGAGGGCGGCCGCGAAGCCGCGGGGAGGGGGCGCATCGTGCGCCCGCGCTTGAAGTTCGGCGGCGCGGGGGAGGGCCTCGCGGACCTCGGCGCGTTTGACTTCGACGATGCGGTCGAGAATGTTGGTGGTCAATGTCGTGTGCGAAGGTGCTTGACTTCGGTTTGCTTTCGGGTATATTCGCTTCGGTGCCTGTTCGGACACAACCCTGAAGCCCACCGGAGACGCGGCATGGCGCTCACCAAGAAGCAGCGGCAGATTCTCGACTACGTCGAGAGCTTCGTGGACTCGTACGGCTACTCGCCCTCCTACGAGGAGATCGCGCAGGCGTTCGGCTACTCGTCGCTCGCGACGGTGCACGAGCACCTGACCAATCTGGAGCAAAAGGGCTTTCTCCGGAAGAACTACAACAAGAGCCGCTCGCTGGAGGTCGTCCGCGCCGACCCCAGCAACATCGCGCTCGAGCTGCCGCTGCTGGGGACGGTGGCGGCGGGTCTTCCGCTGGAGGCCGTCGTCGACCAGGAGACGATCGCCGTGCCCCACGACATGGTGCGCCGGGGGAACAACTACGTCCTGCGGGTCAAGGGCGAGTCGATGATCGACGAGCAGATCCGCGACGGCGACTACATCATCGTCAACTCGCGCCAGACGGCCGAGAACGGCGAGATGGTCGTCGCCCTGGTCGACGGCGAGAGCGCCACCGTCAAGAAGTTCTACCGCGAGGGCGGCCGGGTGCGGCTGCAGCCGGCGAACCCCACCATGCAGCCGATGGTCTATCCGGCCGAGCGGGTGCAGGTCCAGGGGATCGTGGTCGGCGTGATCCGGAAGTACTGACGACCCGAAAGATGAGGCATGCCGCGCCGTAGCCCCCTTCCCTTCCGCGCCCGCCGCGCCGCCCAGCGGCGCGTGGGCGCGATGGCGCGTCTGCGCGGCCCTCACTCCTCCCTTCCCCGCATCGGCAAGGCGAAGACGATGAACGCGATCAAGGACGAGCCGGTGCCGTTCGTGGTGGGGCGGATCTCCAAGGCCGACCGCCGCATGGTGGTCCTGGAGCCCGCCACCCCCTCCCCGATCCCCGGCCCCTGGGACCTGCGCGCGGTCTTCGGGCTGTAAGCCGCGGGACGTCTTTCGAGCAGCGCACCGAACGAGATCGCCGCCCCCACGCAACGTCGCGGGGGCGGCGATTCTTCGTTCCGGACAGGGAAGAACGGTGTCAAGCGCAAAAGAGGGATGGACATCCGGCTGCAAAGTGCACAATTTGCACAAGATTTCTTTTCAGAATCGCGGACGGGCATCCGCTCGACAGAGAAGGCACGTACGAATGACCCTGCTCGTTTCGATCTTCCTGCTCGCCGGCAGCGTGGGTGCGATCCCCGATGCGCAGACCGCGTGTCCGGCGGCGACGGCGGAGACCACGCAGATCGCGACGCGGCTCGCGAGCGCGCCGGACTACGCGGACACCCGGCAGAAGTACGGGCTCCCCACGTCGACGGTGATGCGGATCCTGAACGATTCGGCGGATGCGGCCACGTGCGGCCGGATCACCGCCTTCGTGGACACCATGACGCCGAACGCCGACTGGCGGACGCGCTGGTCGCCCGCGTACTACCGCGTCGGCGCACTCTACTACGTGGTCCTGACCCCGAAGCCGATCTCGACGGCGCCGCCACCGCCGGGGAAGGTGGACATCGACCTGAGCTGGTCGGGGCTGTACGTGCTCGACTCCAGCTTCAACCTCGTCGCCGGGCTCGCGATGTAGGCGGAGCCTGCGCAGGGAGACAAAGAAGATGCCCGCGAACCAATGGGACCGCGGGCGTTTTTGCGTGACACGCGCTTGCGGGCGTTCAGGGACCGTCCACGACTGAAAGCGTGGAGATGACGGCGAGGGCCTCTGCCCTTCCACGCGGAGACGGGCTGACCACGCCGGCTCCGATCCAGAGGGCGTCGCTGACTGCAACGTCCACCGTCGCCACGTACAACGTATCCGTGCCTTTCGCGAGGTGATGAAGCGCAACAGGTATCAGGCGACCGGCCCCGCGCAGTGCGCAGGCGGTGAGGTCCCCTGCTCCCGGACCACTGATGACAAACTGACCACCTTTGCTGGCCGTGACGGTGAGCGTCGTTCCATCCACAGCGGTCCAGGTTCGGAACCCCGGACGTGATTCGTCGTCCTGGCGGTACGTTGCCGGAATACGTAGCCGCGCAGAAGCGAAAGCTAGCCCCACCTCGGTCATATCCGATCGCGGATGTATCTCGATCGGACATGCCGGCAGACGCGCGGCGTATGCCCGCACGTGCTCAGGTGAAGGAACAGACACTGAAAACTCACCGTGAAAAGCCCGGCCGACCTCCGGTGCTGCGACCCGGGCCTCCGTACAGCCTGCAATGATCGCAATGTTACACACGGACAGCGTGGCCAGGAATCGCACGACCTATCTCCCTTCTCCGGGCGCGGACATGCGCGCGGAATTGATGTAGCCGTTCGGATCTTGCCGGATTTCCGCCACCTTGCTCGCCAGGTCGGGGCGATACCCTACGACCCGCTGCGCGCCGACTTCCGATATCGCCGCCAGCACCAGAAGCATACCGTCGGAGACCCAGAAGGTGCAGGGATCGTTCACCCCGCCTTCTTGATGCATCCGAGCGCCTTCCACGATCTGCGCTGGCATCACGAGCGAGAGCGCATGAAGCACTTCGCCGTTCGTGAAGGGCGGCATCCCTGCGCCGTGTTCAGTAGACTCCCCACTCACTTCTTTCCCTCACCGCGAAACGCATCCAAGGTCAACAAACCCGAGCACCGTCCACGAGGATGACCCATCCTTCGGTGCACTCTCCATACTCAATGAAGTTGTTGACCGCAGTATCCACGGCCGCATCTCCCGTTGACACCCTCCCCCCGATCTGCGAAACGTACAACGTGCCGTCTGAGACACTGTAGAGCGTACCGCCGGAGACGCTTGTCCCAGTCCCACCCGTCGTGACCTCCGCTTGCCCGCGCACCCAGCTGAACGTAATGACGCCTTCGAATTCGCCATTACCGTTCACGAATCCAAAGCACTTGCCCTTGACCACGCCGTTCCAGATGATCGCCGTCTCGTCTTGAGATCGTCTTGAGACTCGTGGGGACCAGACGGAAGAGCGTACTCCGCCTCTGCCCAAGGCCAGGAGCGTAAGACCGCTTGTCGGATGAAGGTCCCCCACACAATAAAGCTGTGCCCCCTCCAGTTGAGGTATATTCCTCCGCTGAATGTCGCGGGGCACTCGGCAACGGGCAGGTTCGCGGCCGGAAGAACGTTCCCAAGGACCACCTGACCATCATTGAGCGCCTCATCGACCGCGCTGCAATCACCGCCAGAAATCTCCCAATCAGCCGTGCAGAGATCCACTGGCTGTTCGAATGATTGAGCGGTATCAACGGCGTCCACAGGCGCGGCCGTTCGTTGCACCCACGGAGCCTGGTTCGATCTGCGCACGGCTTCGGAGCCTGTGGGGATCTGTTGCCCGTCGGAGCATGAGAGGAGGACCGACAGCATCACCACACCAGCAACAAGAACGCGAGGTTTCGACATGGGACCAACGAATGCCAGAGGTGAAGGCACCGAAGCAACGCAGGGATCAGGTCAATATAAATCGCGACCCGTGCTAAGAAAGAATCTTGTGTTGGTATGTTCCTAGGGAAGTAGAAACCATGCGGAGAAAATCCCTCTCCCGGTTACCTGGAAGAGGGATTGTTCGGTGCAACAACGCAGAAGGGTCAGCGCGCCGCCTCGCGGAGCGCCTGGAGCTTCTCCCATCCCCGCCCCGCCTCCAGCGCGGCCTCGGCGGCGCGGACGCCGTCGACGAGCGAATCGGCACGGCCGGCGACGTAGATCGCGGCGCCCGCGTTCAGCGTCACGGCGGCGCGCGCGGCGCCCTGGAGGCGGCCGCGGAGGACGTCCTCGACCTTGCGGGCGTTCTCGCGGCGGTCGCCGCCTTCCAGCCCCTCGGGGGAGAAGCGCTCCCACCCCAGCTCGGCCGCGGGGTCGAAGGTCCGGCGCGTGACGCGGCCTCCGTCGACCTCCAGGACCTCCGTGGTCCCCAGCGGGCTCAGCTCGTCGATCCCCGGCTCGCCGTGCACCACCAGCGCCCGCTCGTGCCCCAGCTCGGCCAGCGCCCCCGCGATCAGCTCCAGCAGCGCCGGGTCGGAGACGCCGACCACCTGGCGCCGGGCGTGCGCGGGGTTCGTCATCGGGCCCAGGACGTTCATGATCGTGGGCATCCCCAGCTCGCGGCGGATGGGGCCCACGTGCTTCATGGCCGGGTGGTGGAGCGGCGCGAACATGAAGACGATCCCGCACGCCTCCAGCACCCGCGCCTCCTGCTCGGGCGAGAGCTCCAGCCGCACCCCCAGCTCCTCCAGGACGTCCGCGCTCCCGCACTTGCTGGTGAAGCTCCGGTTCCCGTGCTTGGCCACCCGCACCCCCGCCCCGGCCGCCAGCAAAGCCGCCGCGGTGGAGATGTTGAAGGTCGTCAGCGCCCCGCCGCCGGTGCCGCAGGTGTCCACCAGCCCGTCGGCGTCGGCCGGGACGGGGACCATCGCCCGCCGCAGCGCCCGCACCCCCCCGGCCACCTCGGCGGGAACGGCGCCGCGTACGCGGATCGCCACCAGGAGCGCGGCCATCTGCACCGGCGTCGCGCGCCCCTCCATCACCTCCGCGAAGGCGGCCTCGGCCTCCGCCGCCGAGAGCGGGCGGAGCGCCGAGCGCCGCACCAGCTCCCCGAGATCGACCTCCCCGGAATCGGACGTCCCGATCACGCCGCGTGCTCCAGGAAGAGACGGTTCGAGAGCGCCGCGTGGTCGACCAGGAGCCCCACGCAGAGGGCCACCAGCCGGAGCTGCTCGACCTCGAAGTCGTCCACCGTCCCCGCCCGGAAGTTGCTCAGGTTGAGCACCCCCAGGAGCTGCCCGCGGCAGAGGAGGGGGAGCGAGACGAAGGCCGGGCCCGTGTACCAGGCGTCGCGCATCAGCGGGTGGGTGATCCCCTCCTCGGGGTCGCGCACCACCAGCGGGAGGCGCGAGCTGGCCACCGCCCCGGAGATCCCCCGCCCCAGCGGGACCCGCACCGTCTCGGCCGCCACCATCGGCGGGAGCCCCACCGCGCCCGCCAGCCGCAGCTCGGGGACGTCGCCCTGCTCGTCGATCAGGAGGAGCGAGCAGCGCATCCCCCCGAACGCCTCCGAGATCGTCGTCACGATCTCCGACGCCAGCTCCTGCGGCCCGAGCCCGGCGGCGTTGCGCTCCAGGAGGCGGCGGAGGAGGTAGAGGACGCGCGTCTGGCGCTGGTGGCGGGCCGAGCGGCGGTCGATCTCGACGTGGGCGTCCATCAGCATCTCGGTGGCGCTGGCGGCGGCGCGCTCCAGCGCCTCCACCCGCGTCCGCATCGCCTCCACCTCCCCGCGCGCCTGGGCGGCGTCGCGCCGGCTCTCGCGGGCCCGCTCCTCGGCCGAGGGGTCGGCGAGGGCGCGGATGGCCACTGCGCGCGCCTCGTCGGCCTGGGCGCGCTCGCGGAGCATGAGGGCGCGCGAGAGGCAGAGCTCCAGGACGTCGGCGCCGGCGTCCATCGACTCCTCGTTCTTCCGCGGGAGCATCCACCGCCGCGGCTCGGCCACCACCAGCACCCCCAGCCACCGCCCGTCGTGCGCCACCGCCCGCGCGCGGACCCAGAAGCGCTCGACCTCCAGCCCCGGGAGGAGGTCGCGGACGGCCCACGCGGGGGCGGAGTCGATGGGGCGGAGGGGCCGGTCGCCCCCCGCGTCGTCGCCCAGGAGGGTGTGGAGGCGGCCGGGCTCCACCTCGATGGCCGCCTCCTCGACCTCGCCCCCGCTCTCGCCTGTGCTCCAGCGGCGCACCAGCGCGCCCGAGGCGTCGTCGTACTGGGCGTACGCCACCCGGCGCTCGCCCCGGCTCCCGGCGAGGACCGGGAGGAGGCGGCGGAGGACGGTCTCGGTGTCGACCGCGTCGTGCAGGCGGACGAACAGGTTCATGCTGACCGGAGATCCCGCGAGGGACGTGGACGGAGGGGACAGGGGACAGGGTACAGGGGACAGCCACCGGAACCTCGTCGGGTTCGCTCGCTGTCCCCTGTCCCCTGCTCCCTGTTCCCTCGGCCGTTGAATGGGGGAACCGAATCCTACCTCCGGCGGGGCCTGGTGTCAATCGGCGCAACTCGCGCTCCGGGGCCGAGATTCGGCTTGACAGGGGAGGCGGCGGCGGGCACTTTCCCGCCCGTGACCGAACCCGGACTCCATCGCATCCGCTTCACCGTCCAGTACGACGGGAGATCGTTCTTCGGCTGGCAGGTGCAGCCGGAGCAGCGCACCGTCCAGGGCGAGCTGGAGCGCGTCGCCTCGCGGCTGGCCAACCGCCCCACGGCGGTGGTCGGCTCGGGGCGCACCGACCGCGGCGTGCACGCCCTCGGGCAGGTGGCCGCCGTCGACGTCCCCGACCGCTGGTCGGCCCAGGCGCTCCGCCGTGCCATGAACGCCCTCCTCCCCGACGACGTCTGGATCGCCGACGCCGCCGAGGCGCCCCCCTTCTTCCACCCGCGCTACGACGCGGTGTCGCGCTCGTACGTCTACCGGCTGGGGCTGGCGCCGGTGGCCGACTCGCCCTTCCACGCGCCCTGGTGCTGGCCGCTGGCCCGGCCGGTGGACCTGGGGTCGATGGAGGCGGCGGCGGAGACGATCCTCGGCGACCACTCCTTCCGCGCCTTCGCCAAGGCGGGGCAGGAGGAGCGCGGCGACCGGTGCACGGTCACCGAGGCGCGGTGGGCGCCGTGGGAGGGGATCGGGCTGGAGCTCCACGTCTCCGCCAACCGCTTCCTCCACCACATGGTGCGCTACCTGGTGGGGACGCTGGTCGACATTGGCCTGGGCGAGCGGCCGCCCTCGGACGTGCGCGACCTCCTGGAGGGCGCGCCGGGGCTGGAGACCTCGCCCCCCGCCCCGCCCGAGGGGCTCTTCCTCCGCGCGGTGGAGTATCCCCCCGAAGCGGGGATGGAGGCGCCGAAGCGGCGGCGGCTGACGCTGCTGTAGGGACCCAAAGACGCGGATCGGGCGGGACGGTGGGCGGCTGAAACCGCGGCGCAGCGGCTTCAGCCGCCGTGGATGCTGGCGAACCGCGATTTTCTGACCTCCTCGAAGGTGACGGATACGACGATGGCGATCGACCGCTATTCCAACCCGCTGACCGAGCGGTACGCCTCGGCCGAGATGAGCTACCTCTTCTCGGCGAAGTTCAAGTTCGGCACCTGGCGCAGGCTCTGGCTGGCGCTGGCCGAGGCCGAGCGGGAGCTGGGGCTCCCGATCCCGGACGAGGCCGTGGAGGCCATCCGCGCGCACCTCGACGACTTCGACCTCAAGCGCGCCGCCGAGCTCGAGAAGGAGCTCCGCCACGACGTCATGGCGCACGTCCACCACCTGGGCGAGCAGGCCCCCGAGGCGCGCGCCATCATCCACCTGGGCGCCACCAGCGCCTACGTGGGCGACAACACCGACCTCGTCCAGCACCGCGAGGCCCTCAAGCTCGTCGCCCACCGCATCGCCGCCGTCGTGGCCTCGCTCTCCGCCTTCGCGCGCGAGCACCGCGACCTGCCCACGCTGGGGTTCACGCACTTCCAGCCCGCGCAGCCCACCACCGTGGGCAAGCGCGCCACCCTCTGGATCCAGGACCTCCTCCTCGACCTGGAGGAGGTGGAGTTCCGCCTCGCCACGATGCGGTTTCGCGGGGTGCGGGGGACGACGGGGACGCAGGCGTCTTTCATGGACCTCTTCGACGGCGACGGCGAGAAGGTGGAGCGGCTCAACCGCATGGTGGCGGCGAAGATGGGGTTCGAGCAGGTGTACGGCGTCACCGGGCAGACGTACACGCGCAAGACCGACGCGGCGTGCCTCGCCACCCTCTCCGGCGTCGCCCAGTCGGCGTCGAAGTTCGCCAACGACGTCCGCCTCCTCTCGCACCTCAAGGAGGTCGAGGAGCCGTTCGAGGAGCACCAGATCGGCTCGTCGGCGATGGCGTACAAGCGCAACCCCATGCGCTCGGAGCGGATCAACGCGCTGGCCCGCCACGCCATCGTGCTGGTGGCCGACCCCGCCTTCACCGCGGCCAGCCAGTGGTTCGAGCGCACCCTCGACGACTCGGCCAACAAGCGGATCGCCGTCCCCGAGGCGTACCTGGCGGTCGACTCGGTCCTGCTGCTGATGCACAACGTGGCGGGGGGGATGGTGGTCTACCCGGAGATGATCCGGCGGCGGCTGATGGAGGAGCTCCCCTTCATGGCCACCGAGAACCTGATGATGCGCGCCACCAAGCGCGGCGGCGACCGCCAGGAGCTCCACGAGCGCGTCCGCCGCCACTCCATCGAGGCCGGCCGCCAGGTCAAGCTCCACGGCCGCCCCAACGACCTCATGGACCGCATCGCCGCCGACGATGTGTTCAGCGTCACCCGCGCCGAGCTGGAGGAGGACCTCCGCCCCGAGCTCTACGTCGGCCGCGCGCCCCAGCAGGTCGACGAGTTCCTCGCCGAGTGGGTGGAGCCGGTGCTCGCCCGCTACCCCGACGCGGCGTCGGGGGCGCCGCCGGAGCTGCGGGTCTGAACGAAGTGCGTGAGTGCGTGAGTGCGTGAGTGCGTGAGTGCGGAAGTGCGGCGGTCCTCCGCGTGAGCGACGGGATTTGATGAAGGACGATGACGGCGCGTGACGAGACCTCGTCGCGCGCCGTCGTCGTTGTCGCCGGTCGCGGTCGAAGCGGCTCGGAGATGCGGCGGGCTTCGGCTCCCGGCGCGGTGCGGGCGAAAGGAGACACGATCCGCCATCGAACGCCCATCGCACCCGGCCGGGTTTTCGCTATCTTCACGATACGCGCGGCTCCGGCGGCGCGACGAGCAGGTGCGACGAGATCGAATCCACGACGACCAGCGGAAGGCGAGGACGAATGAGCGAGCGGACGGCGGCGGCGGACGGCGGGGCCTACGGCGAGCTGCGGGGGCTGCTGCGCGAGGTGGCGGTGCTGAGCTCGGCCACCGAGACGGTCAACTGGGACCAGGAGACGTACATGCCCCCCGGCGCCGCGCCGCTCCGGGCCGAGCAGATGGCGGCGCTCTCGGCGATCGTCCACGAGCGGCGCACCGATCCCCGCATCGGCGAGCTCATCGAGGCTTGCGAGGGCGACGACGCCGTCCAGGCCGACCCCGCCGCCGCGGCCAGCGTCCGCCGCCTCCGGCGCGACTACGACCGCCTCCGCAAGCTCCCCCCCGACCTCGTCCGCGAGACGGCCGAGGTCACCTCGCGCGCCATGAACGCCTGGCGCGAGGCCCGCGAGCGCGACGACTTCGCCGCCTTCGCCCCCTGGCTGGAACGGGTCGTCGACCTCAACCGGCGGAAGGCCGAGGCCGTCGGCTGGGCCGAGGGGGGCGAGCTCTACGACGCGCTGATCGACGAGTTCGAGCCGGGGATGACCACCGCCGACATCCACCGCGTCTTCGCCGCCCTCCGCGCCGAGCTCACGCCGCTGATCCGCGCGGTGGCCGAGTCGGGGACGAAGCCGGAGACGGGGTGGCTCAAGGCCCGCGTCCCGGTCGACCGGCAGGGGGCGTTCGCGCTGGAGGTGGTGCGGCGGATGGGGTTCGACATGGGCGCCGGCCGCCTCGACGTCTCCACCCACCCCTTCTGCGTCGGCCTGGGCCCGGGCGACACGCGCCTGACCACGCGCTACGCCGAGGACCAGTTCCCCAGCGCGCTGGCCAGCACCCTCCACGAGGGCGGGCACGCGCTCTACGAGCAGAACCTGCCGAAGGCCGAGCGCTTCGGCGAGCCGCTGGCCGAGGCGGCCAGCACGGGGATCCACGAGAGCCAGTCGCGCACCTGGGAGAACCTGGTGGGGCGCTCGCGCCCGTTCTGGGAGTGGGCCCTCCCCCAGATCCAGCGCGCCTTCCGCGTCCCCGAGCTCGACGCGATCGACGTGGAGACGGCGTACCGGGGGATGAACGTCGTCGAGCCCAACCTGATCCGCATCGAGAGCGACGAGGCGACGTACAACCTCCACATCATGCTCCGCTTCGACCTCGAGCGCGCCCTCCTCTCGGGCGACCTCCCGGTGGCCGACCTCCCGGGGGCGTGGAGCGAGCGCATCCGCGCCGACCTGGGGCTGGAGGTGCCGAGCCACGCGAAGGGCTCCATGCAGGACATCCACTGGTCGATGGGAGCGTTCGGCTACTTCCCCACCTACACGCTGGGGAACATCTACGCCGGCCAGTTCTGGGGCGCCATCCGCGAGGCCCTCCCCGACCTCGACGACCAGCTCCGCCGCGGCGAGTTCGGCGCGCTCCTCGGCTGGCTCCGCGAGCACGTCTTCGCCCACGGCCGGCGCTTCACCGCCCCCGAGCTCTGCGAGCGGATCACCGGCCGGCCGCTCAGCCACGAGCCGCTGCTGCGCTACCTGGAGGCGAAGATCCGGCCGATCTACGGGATCTGAGGACCGGCTGTCGCGCTGCGCATCGGAGCGAAGAGCCCTCTCCTGACACGATCGGGAGAGGGCTCTTCGCATGGTGTTGCACGTCCACTCCGAGCGTTTTACCTTCGAATGCTCGCGATGTCCAGTTATCCGGCCCAGCAAGGGGTGATCTCGTGGAGCCGATCAGATCGATGATCGAGAGGTTCCAGCGCACGGAGCTTCGGATGTCACGCGAGCCGCTCGGCCGATGGGACGAAGGGCGGCTCCACACCGGAGCGGCGCTCCGTCGTCGATCGACGAATTCCCTGGCCCGACGCCTGTTTCCAGGCGGGTTTCGCTCGGTTGCCGCGCCCGGCGGGGTTCGTTAACTTCCCGCCCGAAACCCAGGACCTTTCGCATTCCGACCACGGGAGACGCGCCCTGACCCCGACGCTCGTCACCACCGATCTGCCGTTCCCGCTGCGGGTGCGCGGGAAGGTGCGGGACGTGTACGACCTCGGCGACGCGCTCCTGATGGTCGCCACCGACCGGGTGAGCGCGTTCGACGTCGTCATGCCCGACCCGGTCCCCCGCAAGGGCGAGGTCCTCACCCTGATCTCGGCCTGGTGGTTCGCGCGCACGCGGGACCTGGTGCCCAACCACCTCCTCTCCGTCGACCCCGAGACCATCGCCGCGCGCTACCCCGCCCTGGACGCCCACCGCGGCCAGTGGGCGCGCCGCGCCATGCTGGCACGCAAGCTCCGCCCCTTCCCGGTGGAGTGCGTCGTCCGCGGCTACCTCTCGGGGTCGGCGTGGAAGGAGTACCGCGAGTCCGGCACCCTGGCCGGCGAGCCGATGCCCCCCGGCCTCACCGAGTCGGCCTTCCTCGACCCGCCCCTCCTCTCGCCCGCCACCAAGGCCGAGACGGGGCACGACGAGAACATCCCCTTCCGCCGGATGGAGGAGATCGTCGGGGCCGAGACGGCCGCGAGGCTCCGCGCCTACTCGCACGCGCTGTACGAGCGCGGGCGGGACCTGGCGGCCGAGGCCGACATCATCATCGCCGACACCAAGTTCGAGTTCGGGGCCGACGACGACGGGACGATCCGGGTGATGGACGAGATCCTCACCCCCGACTCGTCGCGCTTCTGGCCGGGCGAGACGTACCACGCCGGGCGGCCGCAGCCCTCCCTCGACAAGCAGCCGCTGCGCGACTGGCTGGAGACGCTGGTGGCGCGCGGCGAGTGGAACAAGGCCTACCCCGCCCCGCCGCTCCCGCCGGAGGTGGTCGAGGCGACGTCGCTCCGCTACCAGGACGCCTTCCGCCGCCTCACGGGGGGGGCGCTCGACGACTTCCCCCTCGACGCGGGGAGCGCGCCGTGAACGCCCCGCTCCGGGGGCGGCGCCGGCTCCGGCGGGGGATCGTCATCCTCCCCAGCGCCTTCACCATCGGCAACCTCTTCCTGGGGGTGTGGGCCATCGTCCACGCCGCCCGGGCCGAGTTCGTCACCGCCGGGTGGCTGATCGTCCTCGCGGCGGTCTTCGACATGCTCGACGGCCGGATCGCGCGCTTCACCGCCACGGGGAGCGCCTTCGGCGAGGAGCTCGACTCGCTGGTCGACGCCATCTCCTTCGGGGTGGCGCCGGCGCTGGTGGCGTACTTCGCCTTCTTCCACCAGGTGGGGGGCGAGTGGAGCTGGATCGTCTCCTTCCTCTACATGGTCGCCGCCGTGGTGCGGCTGGCGCGCTTCAACATCGAGCAGGCGGGGACGGCCAAGGTGGCCTTCCACGGGCTCCCGTCGCCGATCGCGGGGTCGGGGGTGGCCACCTTCTTCTCGTTCACGCAGACGCCGGTGTGGGACGCGCTCTTCCCCGGCTTTAACGTGGGGCGGGCGGCGGGGTGGCTGATGATGTTCATCGCCGTCCTGATGGTCAGCAACGTCCTCTACCCCGTGGTGCCGCGCTTCGGGCTGCGGACGTGGGGCGGAAGGCTGGCGGTGTTCCTGGCGGTGGCGGCGCTGGTGGCCGCCTTCACCACCCCGCAGTACTTCTTCTTCCCCATGTGCATCCTCTACATCACCTACGGGCTGGTCCGAACGGTGCTGCAGGGGTTCGAGGAGCGGCTCCCCGACGCGGACCCGCTCCTCGACGAGGAGCCGGAGGCGGCGGAGACGCGGGCGCTGGAGTACGAGGAGATCCGACCGGGCCCGCGCGCCGCGCGCGAGACGCGGGCCCCCAACGACGACGACGAGGACTTGCCGTGACGGATTACGTGGTGGAGGTCCGGGTCACCCCCCGCCGGGGGATCCTGGACCCGCAGGGGAACGCCGTGGGCGGGGCGCTGGCCTCGCTGGGCTTCGAGGGGGTCTCGGGGGTGCACGTGGGGCGCCTGGTGACCTTCACCCTCGGCGCCGGCTCGGAGGGCGAGGCGCGGGCGCGGGTGGAGGCCATGTGCCGCCAGCTCCTGGCCAACCCGGTGACGGAGGACTACCGGATCGCGGTGTCGGAGGCCGCGGCGGTATGAGCCTGCGGATGGGGGTGGTCGTCTTCCCCGGCTCGAACTGCGACTACGACTGCTACAAGGCGATCGAGGAGCACCTCGACGCGGAGCCGGTGTGGCTCTGGCACCGCGACCACGACCTCAAGGGGGTCGACGCGGTCTTCCTCCCCGGCGGCTTCAGCTACGGCGACTACCTGCGCGCGGGCGCCATCGCCGCGAAGTCGCCGATCATGGCGGAGGTGGCCGAGTTCGCGGCCTCCGGCGGCCCGGTGGCGGGGATCTGCAACGGCTTCCAGATCCTCTGCGAGGCGCGCCTCCTCCCCGGCGCCCTGATCCGCAACCGGAGCCTGAAGTACTCCTCCAAGCCGGTCCACCTCCTGGTGGAGCGGACCGACACGCCGTACACCTCGCACTACGAGGCCGGCCAGGTGCTGCGCGTCCCCATCGCGCACGGCGAGGGGTGCTACTTCGCCCCGCCGGACGCCCTCGACGCGCTGGAGGGGGCGGGCCAGGTCGTCTTCCGCTACTGCACCCCGGACGGGCTGGTGGCCCCCGCCGCCAACCCCAACGGCTCGGCGCGGAACATCGCGGGGATCGTCAACGAGGCCGGGAACGTGCTGGGGATGATGCCGCACCCCGAGCGCGCCATGGACGCCCTCCTCGGCTCGGCCGACGGCGTGGGGCTGTTCCGGTCGCTGGCGGACCATCTGGCTGGGGTAAAGTCACTGAGTGCCAGGTCCTGAGTCCTTAAGTATCACGGCGCGATCCTGGCACTCGGGACTCAGGACTCAGGACTCAGGACTCCTGGTCACTCGGCACTTCCACGGAGGTGGACGATGAAGAAGACGATGCTCCTCGCGGCCGCGCTCCTGGCCGCCCCGGCGGATGGCGCCGCGGCGCAGGGGACGATCTCGCCGGGGATGACGGCGGAGCAGGTGCGGGCGTCCTTCGGGGCGCCGGCGACGACGCGGGCGGCGGGCGAGTGGACGTACTGGTACTATCATAACGGCTGCCCCAACCGCTGCGGCTCGGACGACGTGGTCTTCTTCCGCGACCAGCGCGTGGTGGCGGCCGTCCTCCGCACCCCGCGCCGCCGCTTCGCGGGGCCGGGCGCGAGCGACGCGCTGGAGCGCCACGACGACGCGCCGCCGCCCTCCGCGGGCGCGCGGCCGGTGGAGGCGCCAGTGAACCTCG
>DATACF010000542.1:0-2251 GCA_036259235.1 Longimicrobium sp.
GCCGGCTACCGGCGCCGGCGGTCGTCGTCGGTGAGGAAGACGGAGAGGATCCAGGAGACGAAGGTGATGACGAGCGACCCCACGAGCGCGGGGACGAAGCCCTCGACGCGGAAGTCGTAGCCGAACTGGCCCGAGAGCCACGCGGCCAGGAGGAGCATGAGCGCGTTGATGACGAAGAGCGCCAGCCCCAGCGTCAGCACGATGATCCCGCACGCCAGCGCCTTGACGATGGGGCGGACGAGCGCGTTGACCAGCCCCAGCGCCAGCGCGACGGCGAAGATCGTCGCGGGGCCGCCGGAATAGCTGATCCCCTCGAGGAAGTGCGCGGCCGCCCACACGGCGGCCGCGGTGATGAGCCAGCGGAGGAGGAGGTTCACGGGCGTTCTCTCGAGCTGCTTGAGCGGGAGCAAGGGGTCGGGAAGAGTCGTCGGACGAAGGGGTAGTACGAAAGAAGCCCCGCCCAGGTTGCACAAGGGGGCGCGCACGCTTCCCCATCTCCCCGGATCGCCGCGAAAATCCAGAGTAGGTCCCCATTCTGGCGCGGATTCTGCTGGTTGCGCCGCGCGCGCGGCGGAGGTAAGATCGCCGCGCCCGCACGACACCGGCACGGTCCCCAGGGACGCGCCGGCGTCGCCGCTTTCCGGCGCGCGCCGCGGAGCGCACGGGAAGCCCCTTCATCGGCCCGCGGCAGCGGAGACGCGGTTGTCCACACCGATCCCCGAAGACGTCAAGCGCTTCCTCGCCGATCACATCGAGTCGGCCGAGCAGCTCGACGCGCTCGTCCTCCTCCACACCCAGCCGCAGCGGGCGTGGACGGCCGAGGCGGTGAGCCAGGCGATCTACAGCGTCCCCCAGTCGGCCGCGCGCACGCTGGCCTCGCTGGAGGCGCAGGGGCTCGCCGCGTCCGACGGCGCGCCGAACCCCGCCTACCGCTACGCGCCGGGGAACGCCGAGAACGACGCCCGCGTCCGCGCCGTGGCCGAGGCGTACCGCGCCCACCGAGTCGAGGTCGTCAAGCACCTGTACGCCGCGCGCGCCGAGCCCGACCCGGTCCGGAGCTTCGCCGACGCGTTCCGCCTCAGAAAGGACGGCTGATGGCCACCGTGGTCTACGCCCTCTGCGCCCTCACCTCGCTGGCATGCGCGGTGATGCTCCTGCGCGCCTACTTCGGGAACCGGGTGCGGCTCCTCCTCTGGTCGGGGCTCTGCTTCGCGGGGCTGGCGCTGAACAACATCCTCCTCTTCGTCGACTTCCGCGTCGTCCCCGAGATCGACCTCTCGGTCTGGCGGACGCTCCCCGCGCTGGCGGGGATCATGGCGCTCCTCTACGGCCTGGTGTGGGAGACGCGATGACGGACTTCGTCTCGGGCGCGCTGGCGCTGGGGTACCTGGTGTCGGGGCTCTTCTTCCTCCGCTTCTGGAAGGAGACGCGCGACCGCCTCTTCGGGATCTTCGCCACGGCGTTCTTCCTCCTGGCCTTCCAGCGCTCCATGCTGACGCTGGCGGCCGACCCGCGCGAGGAGGCGATCCTCCTCTACGCGGTGCGGCTCCTGGCCTTCCTCCTGATCCTCTACGCCATCGTCGACAAGAACCGGGGCGGGCGCTGACCCCCGCCCCGGCGGCCCCTGCATCAAGAGTGTTGTAGGCCGGCTTCCGCCGCCTTAGATTGTCCAATCCCCACGACTCGGTTCGGCTCCCAGGCCCCCGGAATGCGCCGGAGGGCCCGACGCGGAGGTCCGCCATGACGCCGGCCCACAAGACGGTGCTGATCGTCGACGACGACCCCGACCAGCACGTGCTCTGCGGTCTCTACCTGGAGCACGCGGGGTACGCCGTGCTCCACGCGCACGACGGGCGCGAGGGGATCGAGCTGGCGCGGCAGCGGCGCCCGTCGGTGATCCTGATGGACCTGCGGATGCCGCGCCTCGACGGCGCCTCGGCCTTCCAGGCGCTCGCCGCCGACGGCGCCACCCGGGAGATCCCCGTGGTGGCGGTCTCGGCCGACGTCCTGGAGTGGTCGGAGACGCGGGCGCTCCGCGAGGGGTTCGCGGGGCACATCCCCAAGCCTTGCGACCTCCGCCGGATCCACGAGACGGTCCAGCGCCTGGTGGGGCCCGCCGCGGCCCCGGAGCCCGCGGCGCGCGCCCACGCGCCCAGCCTCGCCCTGCTGGCCTCGCTCGACACGGTGGCGGTCCTGTAGCCGCCTCCCCTTCTCGCCGTCCCCTCGCGGGCGCGCACATCCGGGGCGCGCC
>DATACF010000543.1:0-8995 GCA_036259235.1 Longimicrobium sp.
CCGCGCGACGGCGGTGGCCGTAGCGCTGGCGGCCCGCGCGGGGGTGGACACGCTCTACTGCGCCTCGGCGGGGAACGCGGCGATCTCGCTGGCGGGCTTCTGCGCGCACGCGGGGCTGGAGTGCCGCGTCTGGGTCCCGGCGCGGGTCTCGCGCGAGCGGCTGGGGTGGCTGGAGCGCTACGGGGCGCGGGTGGAGGTGTCGGACGGCGACTACGACCGCGCCTTCGAGGAGTCGGAGGCGCACGGCGCGGCGCGGGGGTGGTACAGCCGCAACTGCGCCTTCAACCCCTTCCTGGTGGAGGGGAAGAAGACGGTGGCCTTCGAGGTGGCCGAGCAGCTGGACTGGGCGGCGCCCGACCTGGTGGTGGCGCCGGTGGGCGACGGGTGCACGCTGGCCGCGGCGGGGAAGGGGTTCCGCGAGCTCCGCGAGATCGGGCTCACGGGGCGCCTCCCGCGGCTGGTGGGGGTGCAGGCCGAGGCCATGCAGCCGCTGGTGCGCCGCTTCCGGGGCGAGGCGGCGGTCGAGGAGCGGGGCGGCAGCCGGGCGGCCTCCATCGCCGTGCGCCGCCCCCGCAACGCGCGCCGCCTCCTGGCCGAGCTGGAGGCCGCCGGCGGCACCCTGCTCGCGGTCCCCGACGCCGCGAGCGAGGCGGCCGCCGCCCTCCTGGCCCGCGAGGCCGGCCTCGTCGCCGAGCTCGCCAGCGCCGCCGGCCTCGCCGGACTCCTCCGCCTGGCCGGGACCGAGTCCCTCGCGGGGAAGACCGCCGTCCTCCTCGTCACCGGCGGGCGGAGCGAGGCCTGACGGCGAGCCCCTTCGTCCGGACGCATCCGATCATGCGCGTGGACCGCGACTACATCGTCGAGACGCTGGCCGGGCTGGTCCGGACCAACTCCATCAACCCGGCGTTCAGCGACGGGAGCACCGACGAGCGTGCGCTGGCCGGGCAGGCGGCGCGCGAGCTGGAGCGGCTGGGGATGACGGCCGAGCTCCACGAGGCGCGTCCGGGCCGGGCGAGCGTCCTGGGCCGCCTCCCCGGCGCGGGTGGCGGGCGCTCGCTCCTCCTCTACGCGCACCTCGACACCGTGGGGGTGGAGGGGATGGCGGACCCGTTCTCCGCCGAGGTGCGCGACGGGCGGATGTACGGCCGCGGCGCGTACGACATGAAGTGCGGGCTGGCCGCCATCCTCGGCGCGGTGAAGGCGCTCCGCGACGGGGGCGTCCGCCTCCGGGGCGACCTCCTGGTGGCGGGGGTGGCCGACGAGGAGACGGAGAGCTCAGGCGTGGAGGACCTCCTGGCGCGCGGCGTCACGGCCGACGCGGCGATCGTCACCGAGCCCACGGAGATGCGCCTCTGCGTGGCCCACAAGGGATTCTGCTGGATCGAGGTGGAGACGCTGGGCCGCGCGGCGCACGGGAGCCGCTTCGAGGAGGGGATCGACGCCAACGTGCGGATGGGGCGCGTCCTGGCCCGCCTCGACGGGCTGGAGCGGCGCCTCCGGACCTCTCCGCCGCACCCGCTGGTGGGCCCGCCGTCGCTCCACGCCCCGGTGATCCGCGGCGGGACGGGGACCAGCACCTACGCCGCCCACTGCCGCCTGGAGATCGAGCGGCGGATGGTGCCCGGCGAGACGGAGGCGGGGGTGGTCGGCGAGGTGCGCGCGATCACCGACGCGCTCGCGGCCGAGGATGCGACGTTCCGCGCCACCGTCCGCCCCTTCCTCACCCGCGGCTCCTTCGAGACCTCGCCCGACGCGCCGGTGGCCCGGGCCGTCCGCGCGGCGGCTGCGGCGGTGGTGGGTGCCGAGCCGGAGGTGTTCGGGGCGCCGTTCTGGATGGACTCGGCGCTGCTGGCGGAGCGGGGGATCGAGACGGTGGTGTTCGGCCCCACGGGCGGCGGCGCGCACGCAGAGGTCGAGTGGGTGGAGCTGGACTCCGTCGTCCAGGTCGCGGACGTCCTCGCCCGCGCGGCGGCGGAGTACTGCGGGACGGTCTAAGTAAGTAGTCCTGAGTCCTGAGTCCCAGGTCCTGAGTTTCAGATCCAAGATCCCTTGTGCAGTTCTGCACTCAGGACTCAGGAAGCACTGACTTAGAGGACGAGCGTTCGGAGGACGACGGTGCGGGAGCACGAGCGAGGGGGCCCCGGGGGACGGGGCCCCTTTTCGTGCCCGTGAACGAAACCCTTCCGCGCGGCGGGGTGGGCGCGCATCTTGTCCGCATTCCCCTTCAACGTCCAAGTCTCGAACGACCGCCGCGCGGACCAGGGCGCGCGGGGAGGGCTCACGAGCCATGGAGACCACGTTCATCGGGCTGGTCGGGGACGTCGACCCCGACGTCGTCGCGCACCGGGCCATCGGCCGGGCGCTGTGGCTGGCCAACCTGTCGCTGGGGCGGATGGTGGAGGCGGTGTGGATCGCCACCCCCGACGCCGCGGCCGACCCCGCGGGGAGCCTGGCGGACATCGACGCCGTCTGGTGCGTCCCCGGGAGCCCGTACCGGAGCATGGAGGGGGCGCTCGCCGCCATCCGCCTCGCCCGCGAGCGCGGCCTCCCCTTCCTGGGCACCTGCGGCGGCTTCCAGCACGCGCTCGTCGAGATCGCGCGGAACGTGGCCGGCGTCGAGGGCGCCGACCACGCCGAGAGCAGCCCCGGCGCCGACCGGCTGGTGGTCACCGGCCTCGCCTGCCCGCTGGTGGAGGTCCCCGGCACGGTGGCGCTGGCCGAGGGCTCCCGCATCCGCGCGGCCTACGGCGCGGCGGAGACGACGGAGGAGTACCACTGCTCCTTCGGGTTCAACCCTGCTTTCCGCCCCGTGCTGGAGGCGGCGGGGGTCCGCTTCACCGCCTTCGACTCCGACGGCGGCGTGCGGGCGCTGGAGCTCCCCGACCATCCCTTCTTCGTCGCCACCCTCTTCCAGCCCGAACGGGCGGCGCTCCACCACCGCACCCCCCCGCTGGTGCGCGCCTTCGTCCAGGCCGCCGTCTCCGCCCGCCGCTCCGTCGCCGCGGCTTAGGAACGACGAGATTCCGTTTTTCAGGCCGTGAAGAGCGAAGGCTCGTCGAGGAGCGCGACGATCCGGCGCTGGGCGACGGGGAGGGCGTAGTCGCCGAGCTCGTGGGGGGCGGCCCAGGCCCACCCGTCGTAGAGGAGGGGGCGCGGGTCGCCGGAGACGAGGGTGCAGGCGACGGCGTGGTAGCTCACCCGGACGTGGGTGAAGGTGTGGTCGACGGTGCCGATGGGGTCGCCGGCGCGCACCACCAGGTCGAGCCCCTCGCGGGCGGCGCGCTCGGCGGCGGCGCCCGCCCCCTCGCCGCGGCGGCGGACGGCGAAGGGGAAGGCCCACATCCCACCCAGCCGCGCGTCCACCGGGCGGCGGACCAGGAGGGCGCGCCCCTCGTGGAGGACGACGGCGACGGCGGTGTCCTCGTGGGGGAGGGGCTTCGCCTTCTTCGGCGCGGGGCACGCCTCCTGGGTCCCGGCCATGAAGGCCATGCAGCACGAGGTGGCCGGGCACTCGGCGCAGCGGGGCTTCCGCGGGGTGCAGACGGTGGCGCCCAGCTCCATCAGCGCCTGGTTCAGCGCGCCGGGGCGGACGCCGGGGACGAGGTCGGCGGCCAGGCGCCAGAGCTCGGCGTCCACCGGCTCGGGGTCGTTCATCCACCGCGCGAACACCCGGCGCACGTTGCCGTCCACCACGGGGAGGGGGCGCCCGTAGGCGATCGACATCACCGCCCCCGCCGTGTACCGCCCCACCCCGGGGAGCGAGGAGAAGACCTCCGGGTCGCTGGGCACCGCCGCTTCGTGTCTCATCGCCACCTCCCGCACCGCACGGTGGAAGTTGCGGGCACGCGAGTAGTATCCCAGCCCCTCCCACGCCTTCATCACCTCGTCGAGCGGCGCCTCGGCCAGCGCCTCCAGCGTGGGGAAGCGCTCCAGCCACCGCGCGTAGTACGGGAGCACGGTGTCCACGCGCGTCTGCTGGAGCATCACCTCCGACAGCCAGACGCGGTACGGGTCGGGCGCGTCTCCCTCGGCCGTCCTCCAGGGGAGGTCGCGGCGGTGGGCGTCGTACCACCTGAGGAGGCGGGCGCGGAGGGCTTCCAGCGCCTCGCCCCGTGGGAACTGGGGCAACTTCGTGTGTCCGGGAAAAAGCTCACGTCACGGCTGGACGCGTCCGTCCACCCGCCTACGGGAAATATACGGGAAGGCGGGAGAAGTGAACAGAGGGCACGGCCGCCTCTTCGTGGCCGCTCCTACGCTCCGAACTGCCGGAGGTGGTGGTCGACGTGCCGGTACACGAGCTCGCCCCACCGCTTCCCCGAGAGGCGGCCGAAGATCGGGTGCGCGGGCCAGCCCGCCCGCGGGCCCGCCGCGCCCACGCGCTCCAGGAGCTCGCGGAAGACGCGCGTGTCGGCGTCCCACGCGCCGGGAGGCGCGGCGAGCAGCTCGGGCGCGGTCGGCGTCCCCTTGGGCCAGGGGAGGACGTTGATCAGGAGCCACGACACGAGCGGGTTGCGCAGGATCGCGTTCCCCACCGGCTCGGTCGGCAGCTCGCCGAGCCCCATCCGCAGCGCGTCGTTCAGGTGCGCCACCATCCGCGGCGCGTCCATCGCCCCCCACAGCGGCCGCCGCTCCGGCGTGATCCGCCCGAAGCGCTCCAGCAGCGTCCCCCGCATCCCCGCGTCGAACACCGTCTTCATCGCACCCTCGTCGCTTCGTGATCGTGATCGGAGATCGGGATCGCCGGCTTCTGCGCCACACTCTCTTGTCGCGCCGAGCCCCGCCTGTCATTCCGAGGGAGGAACGCCGAGGAATCCAGCCCGGTCCCATCGCGTCCGGCCGGCTTCGCGGCTCGCGGAGTAGATTCCTCGGTCGTTCCTCCCTCGGAATGACATGCGAAGCCCGGTGCGAGAGGCTGTCGCCGGAGGCCAGCGGAAACGAGGCCAGGTCCGGTCCACGCCTCCGATCCCCCGATCGCGACTCCAGGGAGCTACCGCGCGGCGCGGAGCTCCGGGATGCGCCAGGCGACCAGGAGGACGACGACGATGAAGACGCCGGCGCCCGCCGCGAGGGCGAACGGGGCGCCGATCCACCGCGCCAGCGCGCCGGCCTGGAGCGACCCCAGCGGCGCCATCCCGATGAACATGAAGACGTAGACCGACATCACCCGCCCCCGCAGCCGGTTGGGCACCGCCGACTGGAGGAGCGCGTTGACGCTGGCGTTGTTCAGGATCATGGTGAACCCCGCCACCGCCAGGAGCGCCAGCGACAGCGGGAGCGACCGCGAGAGCGAGAACGCCGCCAGCGTCGCCGCGAAGGCGAGCGAGCCCCCCAGGATCAGCCGTCCGCGTGCGAAGCGCGCCCCGAACGCCGCCAGCCAGAACGCCCCCGCCAGCGCCCCCGCCCCGCCCGCCGCCAGCATGCTCCCCAGCCCCGGCGCCCCCACCCGCAGCACGTCGCGCGCGAACACGGGGAGGAGCATGGCGTACGGGAGGGCCAGGATCGACATCGCCGCGATGAGCCCGACCAGCGTCCGCACCAGCCGGTCGCCGCGGATGTAGGCCAGCCCCTCGCGGATGTTCTCCAGCGTCGACGCCCCCCGCTCCGGGCGCTGGAAGGGCGGGAGGCGGATCATCGTCAGCCCGGCGATGACGGCCACGTACGAGACCGCGTTGGCGTAGAAGCACGCCGCGATCCCCGCCGTCCCGATCAGCCACCCCGCCACCGCCGGCCCCACGATCCGCGTCCCGTTGAACGCCGACGAGTTGAGCGCGATGGCGTTGGGGAGGTCGCGCTTCCCCACGAGGTCGACGAAGAACGACTGGCGGGTGGGGACCTCGAAGGCGCCCGCCGTCCCCAGGAGGAAGACGAGGACGAGGAGGACGGGGTAGGTGATCCGCCCGGTATCGGTGAGGACGGCCAGCGTCAGCGAGAGCGCCGCCGCCGCCATCTGCGCCCGGAGGAGGATCCGGCGCTTGTCGGCGCGGTCGGCCACCGCCCCGGCGTAGAGGGTGAAGAGGAGCGTCGGGAGCGTGCTCACCGAGGTCACCACCCCCAGGAGGAGCGACGAGCCGGTGAGCTCCAGGACCAGCCACCCCTGCGCCGTCGACTGCATCCAGGTCCCCGTGAGCGAGAGGACCTGCCCCACGTAGAAGACCCGGAAGTTCCGGTGGGCGAGCGCCGAGAAGGCGCCGCCCGCCGGGGGCGCGGGCTCGCGGGGCGCGGGAGGGTCGGCGGCGTCCGTCAGCGCTCGGCTCACTGGTCGGAGGGACAGGTCGGGGCTTATCTTACGAACCCTGGACCCTCCTTCGCCACAACACGGCACCTGGGAAGCGGCCATGCGGTACACCAGCTACACCAAGTTCACCGGCAACCTGGCCGACGCGCTCAACCTCCAGGCGCTCCTCGACCAGCTCTCCGACTTCCTCCTCCAGAGCGGCTTCGCCGGCGGCCAGTACTCGCACCCGTACTGGGGCGAGTTCGGCGACGAGGAGGGCGACCACTCCCTCGACGCCCTCCGCGACGCCCTCCTCAAGGCGCTCCTGGAGAGCGGCCAGCTGACCCCCGAGATGGTCGCCGAGCTCCGCGGCGACGGGCCCCCGAACGACGAGGTCCGCCAGCAGATCGCCGAGCTCCTCGACCAGCTCATCCAGCGGATGGTCGACGAGGGGTACCTCAACCTCTCGGCCCCGCCCCAGATGCCCGGCGGCTACACCGAGGCCCAGGGCGAGGGGAAGGTCGACGACGCCCGCGAGGCCGCCCGCCAGGTGGAGTTCTCGCTGACGGGGAAGGGGATCGACTTCCTGGGCTACCGCACGCTGCGCCACCTCCTGGGGGCGATGGGGAAGTCGTCGTTCGGCTCGCACGACACCCCGCACCTGGCCACCGGCGTCGAGGCCGAGGCCGCCAGCCGCCCGTACGAGTGGGGCGACACGCTGAACCTCGACATCCCCGCCACCCTCAAGAGCGCCCTGGCCCGCGACGGGATCTCCGACGACGGGCGGATCGCGCTCGACTACGGCGACCTCCACGTCCACCAGGCCGAGTACCGGTCGAGCTGCGCCACCGTGCTGATGCTCGACACCAGCCACTCGATGATCCTCTACGGCGAGGACCGCTTCACCCCCGCCAAGAAGGTGGCGCTGGCGCTCACGCACCTGATCCGCACCCAGTTCCCCGGCGACACCCTGCGGGTGGTGACCTTCGGCGACGAGGCCGAGGAGATCCCGCTGGGCCGGCTGGCGCACGCGCAGGTGGGCCCCTTCCACACCAACACCGCCGCCGGCCTCAAGCTGGCCCGCCGCCTCCTCCTGGCGCAGAACAAGGACATGCGCCAGATCGTGATGATCACCGACGGGAAGCCCTCGGCCATCACCCTCGACGACGGCCGCGTCTACAAGAACTCGATGGGGCTCGACGCCCGCGTCCTCCGCGAGACCTTCCAGGAGGTGGGCGCCTGCCGCAAGGCGGGGATCCTGATCAACACCTTCATGCTGGCCCGCGACCCGTACCTGGTCGCCTTCGTCAACAAGGTCACCGAGATCGCCCGCGGCAAGGCCTACTTCACCACCACGATGACGCTCGGCCAGTACATCATGCGCGACTTCCTCCGCCGCCGCACCCGCCGCGCGGGATAGCGCTCCGAAGAATTAGCGTTCCCTGAAAACCGGCGCCCCGCGGGAACCCCCGCGGGGCGCTTCGCGTTCCATCTCTCCGACGGTTCGCACTCACGCACTCACGCACTTCCGTCCCCCGTCCGTTTCCCCCCCGAAGTAGAGAACGGCACGGACGTTGAAGGGGGTTCGCCGCCATGGAATACGTCGAAGACCACTTCCTCTTCCCGCTGGTGCGGGAGCCGCACTCGCGGTGGGAGCGCGCGGGGCTCTCGCCGCGCCAGGAGCGGAACTTCAACCGCGTCTCCACCCTCCTGATGGCGCTCTTCGCCGCCGGGTGGGGGTACTCCATCTTCCTGGCCCCGCGCGCGGACCTCGACCCCGACCAGCCGGCGGTGGCGCGGATCACCAACGAGATCCTCCGCTCGCCCCTGGCGGCCGAGGCGCCCCCGGAGCCGGCCTTCCTGGTCGACCGCTTCGTGGCGGCCTTCGCCGAGGACTTCGAGGAGGAGATCCGGGGGAGCAGCGGCGCGGTCAACGTCGCCATCGTGGCCCCGGGCGACTCGCTCGACTTCCCGGCGGGCGTGGACTCGCTCCCGCAGGGGGCCGAGGTCGTCCTCCAGCCCACGGAAGGGACGCAGGGGGTGCCGCAGCGCGCCGGGACGGGGAGCAACCCGGGGATCTGGAACGTGGTGCTGCGGATGCGCGACGCCGTCCGCCCCGCCTCCGACGTCAACGTCATCACCCTCGTCCCGCTCTCGCAGAAGCGGGACGGCCGCATCGGCGAGTTCAAGATCGGCGACTGGCCGTACGAGCGGGGCGGCGCGCCCAAGGACATCTACCGGCCGCCGAAGGGGCTCATCCAGGTGACCCCCGAGAACCAGGACCTCTGGCTCTCGGAGCACATCCAGCTCAAGGACTTCATCACCAAGGGGCAGGACCGGGTCTGGCCCAAGTACGTGGCGGTGAACCCGCGCGTCCTCGACAAGATCGAGCTGGTGATCCAGGAGCTGGAGCGGAGCGGCCACCCGGTCGAGAACGTCTTCGCCGTCAGCGGCTTCCGCACGCCGTGGTACAACGCCCACGGGGGGAGCACCGCCGGGCGGGGGCAGCTGTCGCGGCACATGTACGGCGACGCCATGGACATCGCCATCGACAACGACGGCAACGGGGTCATGGACGACCTGAACGGCGACGGGCGGATCAACCTCTCCGACGCGCGGGTCATCGGGCAGGCGGTCGACCGGGTGGAGGCGAAGTACCCGCACCTGGTGGGGGGGATGCACTACTACCCGCCCACCGGGGGGCACCAGGGGATGGTGCACATCGACACGCGGGGGTACCGCGCCCGCTGGTGAGCGGGCGCGTCCGGCGGATTCACGGGG
>DATACF010000544.1:0-5894 GCA_036259235.1 Longimicrobium sp.
AGCGTCTCGCGCACGCGCGAGACGACCTGCGTGGCCGCCAGCGAGTGCCCGCCCAGCGCGAAGAATCCGTCCTCCGCCCCCACCTCGCCGAAGCCGAGGACCTCCGCCCAGATCCGCGCCACCGCGCGCTCGGTCTCGGTCCGCGGCGCGACATACTCGTTCGCGAACGCGGAGCGGTCCGACGGCGGCGCGGGGAGGGCGCGGCGGTCCACCTTCCCGTTGGGCGTCAGCGGAAGCGCCTCCAGCGCCACGAACGCCGACGGGAGCATGTGCGGCGGGAGCGTCCGGGCCAGGAAGGCGCGGAGCTCGTCGGACGAAGGCGCCTCGGCGCGGGGGACGACGTACGCCACCAGCCGCCGCTCGCCGGGGGCGTCCTCGCGCGCGGCCACGAACGCCCGCGAGAGCGCGGGGTGCGCGGCGAGGGCGGCGGTCACCTCGCCGGGCTCGATGCGGAAGCCGCGGACCTTCACCTGGTCGTCCACCCGCCCCGCGAACGCCAGCACCCCGCCGGGGAGGACACGGACGACGTCGCCCGTGCGGTAGAGCCGCGCCCCCGCCTCGCCCGAGACGGCGTCGGGGACGAAGCGCCCGGCGGTGAGCGCCGGGCGGCCGAAGTAGCCGCGCGCCAGCCCCTCGCCGCCCACGTACACCTCCCCCTCGCCCCCTTCGGCGACCGGCCGGAGCGAATCGTCCAGGACGAAGACGCGCGTCCACGGGACCGCGCGGCCGATGGGGACGGTGGCCGCGCCCGGGGGGACGGCCTCGACCGCGTGACCGGTGGCGTAGGTGGCGCTCTCGGCGGGGCCGTACATGTGGAGGAGCCGCCCGGGGCGCCCCCGCTCCAGCACCCGCCGCGCGGCCTCCGGGTCCGCCGCCTCGCCCCCGAAGAGCGCCATGCGGAGGCCCCGGAAGGTCTCCGGCGCGTACGCCGCCACCTGGTTGAAGAGTGCCGTGGTGAGGAAGAGCACCGTCACCCCCTCCTCGCCCACTCGCCGCGCCAGCGCGGGGGGCGACAGCGTCTCCTCCCGGTCGAGGACGACGAGGCACGCCCCGCCCGCCAGCGCCGCCCAGATCTCCCACGCCGCCGCGTCGAAGGAGAGCGTGGCCGTCTGCCCCGCGCGGTCGCCCGGCGCGAGAACCAGGTCGCTCTCCCCGGCGACGAGGCGCGCCATGGCCCGGTGCGGGAGCGCCACCCCCTTCGGCCGGCCGGTGGAGCCCGAGGTGTAGACGATGTACGCCAGGCCCTCGGCGTCGACGTCCACGTCCGGCGCGCCGGACGGGAGCGCCTCCAGCGCCGCGCGGTCGCCCTCCAGCGAGACGACGGCGCCGCGGTGCGCGCTCAGGGCCGGGGGGACGCCACCGGAGACGACCAGCGCGGAGACCCCCGCGTCGGCGAGCATGTACGCCAGCCGCTCCTCGGGGTACTCCGGGTCGAGGGGGACGTACGCGGCCCCGGCCTTCAGGATGCCGAGGAGCGCGACGACCAGCTCCGGCGAGCGCTCCACCGCCACGCCCACGCGGTCCTCGGGGCGCACCCCCAGCGCGCGGAGGCGGCGGGCGAGACGGTTGGCGGCGGCGTCCACCTCGCCGTAGGCCAGCTCGCGCCCGCGGTGGCGGACGGCGGGGGCGCGGGGGGCGCGGCGGGCGTGGGCCTCGAAGAGCCGGTGGAGGAGGGCGCGGGGGGCGCCCACCACCTCCTCCCGGCGGAAGCCGGGGTCGGGCGCGCGCGCCGCGCGGGTCACCACGTCGGACATGGGCGTGATCCTCTCCTCGGACAGGGTCGATCGCCGCGGGTCCGCGGGCGGTGGTCGCCCCGGCCCGTCCCCATGCTGCGCTCCGGCGCCGGAAGCGGCTCCGGGAGCGCGAGTGGCGCTCCCGGCGGTGCCCCGCTCCGGTCCTCGGCCCCTCTCCCCGCCGTCGCCTCGCCCCGCGCGTTTCCGGGAACGGAGCGCAAAGGGCGCGGGGCCCGCGGCCCGGGTGCAGGGCGCGGCTCCGCGAGATCTGGCCTCAGAAGCGGGGTGGCTGGTGGCGCCGAAGGAGCCTGGCGGCGAGCCGCACCGCTCCTTTCCTGTCGCGCCTCGTCCGGACCCGGTGGGTGGAAATTCCGTCCGGAACTCGCCTTATCCTATGCCAACCCCGCCCCCCGCACAAGCCCCCGAGCGCCTCTCGGGACGGCGTTAAAGGCTTGTGAAGGTTGAGCATACCGCCCTGCAAGCGCCGCTTGCCAAACGACTTGCGCGTTCACCTCCCGAATCAGGTGCGGCGCCTGGCACGCATCTGATACGCCCCCGCGCGCCGCCGCCGCGCCCCTCTCCCGCCTCCGGGTCGCGCTCCCTTTCGGCCGCCGCGATTCCTGTCCACTCGCGTGTCCCCGGACGTTTCGGACGCACCTCGTGCGCGATCGTCCGTCTTCTTCGCTTCGCCAGCCGAAAAGACGGGTCTCACGCAGAGGAGCAGAGCCAGCAGAGAACAGCAGTTCCTCTGCTGACTCTGCTTCTCTGCGTGAGACATGCTTTTTACGGCATTGGCCTCTCACAGGGGGCACAGGGGACACGGAGGGGGATCCGGCGCGCCTCCGAAGCTCCCTCTGTGCCCTCTGTGCCCCCTGTGAGAGATCCGGCGGGGCCGGTCACCTCGAGATCACCCGAGGTCCAGCAGCATCGCCAGCTCCTCCTCGGAGAGGTCGTCCAGGTGGTCGAGGAGGTCGATGGAGGCCACGTCGCCGACGGCGAGCGACGGGGCGGCGGCGCCGGGGACGGCGGCGTGGGCGTCGACCGCGCGGGCCAGCGCCTCCAGCGTCTGTGCCTCGAAGGCCACGCGTAAGGGGAGGTCGAGCCCCAGCTGCGCGTTCACCCGCGACACCACCTGGGTGGCCAGGAGCGAGTGCCCTCCGAGGTCGAAGAAGTGGTCGCGCGCCCCCACCCGCTCGCGCCCCAGCACCTCGGCCCACAGCCCCGCCACGAAGCGCTCCGTCTCCGTGCGCGGCTCCACGTACGCGGCCGCGCCGTCCGCCGCGCCGCCTTCCGGGGCGGGGAGCGAGCGCCGGTCGATCTTCCCGTTCGGGGTGCGCGGGAACGCCTCCAGCGCCACCCACGCGGTGGGGACCATGTACTCCGGGAGCCCCTCCTTGAGGTGCGCCCGGAGCGCGGCGACCTCCATCTCCGCGCCGCCCTCGACGATGACGTACGCCACCAGCCGCGCCGCGCCCGTGGAATCCGGCCGCGCGACGACGACCGCGTCGGCCACGGAGGGGTGCGCGTGGAGCGCCGCCTCGATCTCGCCCGGCTCGATGCGGAAGCCGCGGATCTTCACCTGGTGGTCCACCCGCCCCAGGTACTCCAGCTCTCCCGCGGGCGTCCACCGCACCAGGTCGCCCACGCGGTACATGCGCGATCCCGGCGCGCCGAACGGGTTCGGGACGAAGCGCTCGGCCGTCATCCCCGGCCGGTTGCCGTACCCGCGCGAGAGCCCTTCGCCCGCGAGGTACAGCTCGCCCGGCGCGCCCTGGGGCACCGGCTGGTGGTGGCGGTCGAGGACGTACGCCCGCGTGTTCGCCACCGGGCGCCCGACGAGGACCTTCGGCGCGCCGGCGGGCACCGGCCAGCACGTCGAGTACGTCGTGTCCTCGGTCGGCCCGTACAGGTTCTCGATCCGCTCCAGCGTCCCCAGCGCGTGCAGCCCCTGTAGGAGCGCGGGCGGCACCGGCTCGCCGCCCAGGCCGAGGGAGCGCAAGCCGGGCGGGACCTTCCCCATCCGCAACAGCTCGGCGGCGGCGCTGGGGACCATCGTGGCGCGGCGGATCTGGTCGGCCGACGGAAGATCCGCCACCGAGAGCGCGTTCTCCACCAGGTGCAGCGTCCCGCCCCAGCAGAGGGTGCCGAAGATCTCGGCGATGGAGACGTCGAAGGAGATCGACGTCGAGCCGAGGACGGCGGCGAGCTCTTCCGCGGGGATCAGGTCGCGGAGCCAGTGGACGACGACGACGGCGCTCCGGTGCTCGATCTGCACCCCCTTCGGCCGCCCCGTCGACCCCGAGGTGTAGATGGCGTACGCCAGGTTCTCCGGCCCGGCGACGGGATCGAGATCCTCCGCCGGCTGGATCGCGATCGAAGTCCACTCCGCGTCCACGCGCACCACCCGCGCCCCGGTGTGCGGGAGGAGGGGCGCCACGCGCCCCTGCGTGAGGACCACCGGCGCCGCCGTGTCCTCCAGCATCCAGGCGATCCGGTCGGCCGGGTACGCGGGATCGATGGGGACGTACGCGCCCCCCGCCTTCTGCACGGCGAGGAGGGCGACGATCATCTCCGGCGCGCGCTCCATGCACACGCCCACCATCGTCTCCGGTCCGACGCCGAGAGACCGGAGGTGGCGCGCCAGGCGGTTGGCGCGCGCGTTCAGCTCCACGTACGCCACCCGCTCGCCGCGGTGGACCAGCGCGGTCGCCTCCGGAGCGCGCCGGACGGCCGCCTCGAAGAGCCGGGGGAGCGTGAGCCCGCGCGGATAGTCGCGCGCCGTGTCGTTCCACGTCTGCAGGACACGCGTCCGCTCCGCGTCTCCGATCATCGGTAGAGAGGAGGCGCGCGCCTCCGCGTCCTCCACGGCCGCCGCGAGGAGGGTGGCGTAGTGCCCCGCCATCCGCTCGACGGTGGCCGCGTCGAAGAGGTCGGTGGCGTACTCGAAGACCAGCCGCGGCGCCGCCGGATCGGTCTCGACGAAGAGGGTGAGGTCGAACTTGGCCGTCCCCCTCTCCGTCTCCACCAGGGCCGCCTCGACGCCCGGGAGCTCCGGGAGCGCGGGGGCGCCGGCCAGCGCGAACACCACCTGGCAGAGGGGGGCGCGGCTGAGATCGCGCTCGACGCCGGCCGCCTCGACGATCCGGTCGAACGGCACCTCCTGGTGGGCGAAGGCGCCCAGCACCGTCTCGCGCACGCGGCCCAGGAGGGCGGCGAACGTGGGGTCGCCCGAGAGGCCGGTCCGCAGGGGGAGGGTGTTGACGAAGAAGCCGACCAGGCCCTCCACCTCGCTCCGCGTCCGCCCCGGCGACGGGGGTGCCGACGATGACGTCGTCGGCGCCGGACCAGCGCGCCAGGAGGAGGTGGAACGCCGCCAGGAGCGCCATGTACGGCGTGGCCCCCTCGCGCCGCGCCAGCCGCCCGGCCGCGGCGAGGAGCGCGGGGTCGAAGGGGACGATCAGCCGCGCGCCGCGGTGGCTCTCGGCCGGCGGGCGCGGACGGTCGGCGGGGAGCTCGAGGACGCCGTCGGTCCCCCGCAGCGTCTCCTTCCACCACGCCGCGCCGGTCTCGATCACCCCCGCCAGGTGCTCGCGCTGCCACACCGCGTAGTCGGCGTACTGCACGGGGAGCGGGGGAAGCGCGGGAGAATCGTCCCCGGAAGCGGGCGACGCGTACAGCGCCGACAGGTCGCGGAGGAGGACGCCGCCCGACCACCCGTCGCTCGCCACGTGGTGAACGACGAGGACGAGGACGTGGTCGTCGGCCCCCAGCCGGAGGAGCGCCGCCCGGAAGACGGGGCCGCGCGCCAGGTCGAACGGCCGCCGCGCCTCCTCGTCCACGATCTCCTTCACGGCGGCCGGTAGCGCGTCCCCGTCGCCGTCGGCGTCGACGAGAGAAGAGACGTCGCGCACGGGGAGGACGAAGGGCGCGGGCGGGTGGACGGTCTGCACCGGCTCGCCGCCCTCCAGCGCGAAGGTCGTCCGCAGCGCCTCGTGGCGGGCCACCACCTCGCCGAGCGCCCGCTCCAGCGCCGCGGGGTCGAGCGCACCGCGGAGCCGGAGCGCCGTGGGGAGGTTGTAGAAGGCGCTCCCCGGCTCGATGCGGTCGAGGAACCAGAGCCGCCGCTGCGAGAAGGAGGCGGGAATCGGCCGGTCGCGCGGC
>DATACF010000545.1:0-6644 GCA_036259235.1 Longimicrobium sp.
AGACACGCGCGCCGCCACGGGGAAGCCGAGGCATGCGCGGAAGACCGCGGCGCGCGTGGCTCCGGAGCGGTCCCGCATCCAGCCCCCGCCCCGCCGGCCGACCCCGCCGAACGACAACGCCCGCCGAAGCGCGAAGAAGAAGCCCTCGGCGGGTCAGTAGATGACCTCGGGAATCCCGCTCCCCTCCCCGGACGCCCCCTCCTCGAGCAGGTGCGGCAGGAACAAGCGGAACGTGCTCCCCACCCCGGGCGAAGACGACACCTCCAGCCGCCCCCCCAGCAGAGCGGCCAGACGACGAGCGATCGGCAGCCCCAGCCCCGTCCCCACCTCCGACTCGTCCCCCAGCTGCACGAAGTCCTCGAAGATCCGCGGCAGGTCGCCCGGAGCGATCCCCGGCCCGTGGTCGGTGACCGAGACCACCACCCCCTCCCCCTCGGGCCCGCACCACACCTCGATCGGCCGCCCCCGCCCGAACTTCACCGCGTTGGACAGCAGGTTCAGCAGGATCTGCCGGATCCGCCGCTCGTCCCCCGCCACCGGCAGAGGCCGCCGCGCGACGGAAAGCGAGAGCCCGCACCCGTGCTCGGCCGCCAGCGGCTCCACGTCGCCGGCCACGCTCTCCACGACCGTGACGAGCTCCACGTCCTCGATCCGCGCCTCCATCTTCCCCGCCTCCAGCTTGGAGAGGTCGAGGAGGTCGTTGATGAGCTCCAATAGATGCCGCGCCGACTTCTGCGACCGCTCCACCGACTCCCGCTGCGCCTCCGTGAGCTCGCCGCACACCCCCGACAGCAGCAGGTCGTTGTACAGCATCACCGTGCTGATCGGCGTCCGCAGCTCGTGGCTCGCCATGGCGTAGAAGCGGTCGCGCGCCGCCACCGCCGCCTCCCGCTCGCGCTCGGCCAGCACCCGCTCGGTGACGTCGATCCCGATCCCCACCAGCGCGGGGCGCCCCTCCATCTCGGCCCGGCTCCCGTGGACCTCCAGGAAGAGCTCGCGCCCGTCGGCCCGGATCCCCCGGAAGGCGTAGCGCAGCGTCAGGAGCTCGCCCTCCAGCCGCCGCCGGATGTTCTCCTCCACCCGGGCCACGTCGTCGGGGTGGACGACCCGCAGGAGCGCGCCGGGGGCGTAGAAGTCCTCCTGCCGCATCCCGAACGCCTCGGCGAAGCGCGGGTTGACGTAGCGGAAGCGCCCGTCCTGGATGACGTAGATCCCCGCGATGGTCTGCTCGACCAGCGAGCGGAACCACGCCTCCGTCTCGCGGAGGACCGCGGTGGTCCGCGCGGCCCGCGTCTCGGCCCGCCGCCGCTCGACCTCGGCGGCGGCGAGCGCCCCCAGCTCGGCCAGCGCCGCCACGTCCTCGTCGCCCCACGCCCGGGGGACGACGTCGACCACGCAGAGCGTCCCCAGCACCTGCCCGTCGGCGGTGGCCACGGGGACCCCCGCGTACGCCCGCACCCCCCATCGCAGCCACGCGGGGTGCTCCCGGAAGCGGGGGTCGGCCGCGGTGTCGCCGACGACGAGCGGGGCGCCGCCCATGACCACGTGCGCGCAGATCGACTCGTCGATCGGGGTCTGCCGCGCCTCGGCCAGCGGCGCGGGGAGCCCCAGGTGGCTCTTGAAGAACTGCCGCTCGCCGTCGACCAGAGAGACGGTGGAGCCGGGGGCGCCCAGGAGACGGGCGGCGAGGCGGGTGAGGCGGTCGAAGGCTTCCTCGGGGGGCGTGTCGGGGAGCCGGGTCTCGCACAGGGCGGCCAGGCGCGCGGGGTCGCGGAGGATCTCGGCGGGGTCCGGGGACATGCGTCGCTGGCACTGGGGGCCGGGGGCGCGGGGTGGGCGCGCCGGAGGGTCTACCGGCGGAACATGCCGCGCGCGCCGGACGCGCGCAAGGGAAGGATTGGCCGCCCGGTGTGCGCCCCGGCGCGCGGCGTCGTGCTTGACACGGGCGGCGGCGGGCGTAGTGTTGGGGCGTCCTTCCGCCGCCCCTCTCCGCCGCGCACGTGAACGTGACGTACACCCCCGTCGTCGAGGACTACCTGAAGGCCGTCTGGATGCTCCAGCAGGCCGAGTCGCCGGTGGCGACGTCGCGGATCGCCGAGCGGCTGGGGCTCACCTCGGCGGCGGTGACGGCGATGATCAAGCGACTGGCCGAGCAGGGGCTGCTGCGCCACGAGCCGTACTACGGGGTGCGGCTGACGGCGGCGGGGGAGATGGCGGCGCTCCGGATCATCCGCCGCCACCGGGTGCTGGAGCTCTTCCTGGTGGAGAAGCTGGGGTACGAGTGGGACCGCGTCCACGACGAGGCCGAGCGGCTGGAGCACGCGGCCAGCGACGAGCTCATCGACCGCCTGGCCCGCCTCCTGGGCGAGCCCGACCGCGACCCGCACGGGAACGCGATCCCCACGGCGGAGGGGGAGGTGGACACCGGCCACTACCCGGCGCTGGGCGACCTGCAGCCGGGGCAGCCGCGGCGGATCCTGGAGGTGGAGGTGGAGGAGCCCGAGCAGCTCCGGTACCTGGGCTCGCTCGACCTCTACCCCGGCGCCCGGGTGGAGGTGCTGGAGAAGTCGCCCTTCGAGGGCCCCATCTCCCTCTCGGTCAACGGCGAGCCGCGGGTGATCTCGCACTCGCTGGCCCAGCGCATCCGCGTCCGCGGCGACGACGCGGCGCACGGGGACGGAGGCGGCGCGGAGGCCGGGGCGGAAGCGCCGGCGTAGGCGCTGGCCGGGGTTTTGCTCCGCTGCGGGGGCTCGCGAGGGGCATGGGACGACGCGACTTCGGGACGACGTGGGGGCGGACGCGATGAGACTCTGGAAGGTGCTCCTGGGGGCGGCGGCGGTGGGCGCGATCGCGCTGGCCTTCCGCGACTTCGACAACCGGCGGTGGCTGGGGCCCGCGGTCCCCGGCGGCCCGGACGCGCGGGACGACGACGAGGGAGACGAGGAGGGCGAGTGGGTGGAGGAGCCGGTGCTGGGGTACGACGGGATGGACCGCGACACCCTGGTGGCCTGGCTCGACGACGCCGACCTCGACGAGACCGTCCTCCTCCGCATCCGCCGCTACGAGGAATCCAACGCCGGCCGCGACCCCGTCCTCGACAAGGTCGACGACCTCCTCGCGGCGTTCGGCTGAGACGAGGGCTCGTACGACGTGACGAGGGCCGTCATCCCACTTGGGTGACGGCCCTTGTCGCGATTTATACCGCGGCTTATTGGAGGACGATGATGTCCTCGGCGGGAACCTCGAAGGTTCGGATCTCTTCCTCCAATCCGTCCAGCGTACGGATTCGGACAATCCGCCGTCCACCATGTCCCACGGAGCCACGGTCTTCGACGATTTCGGCGAGCGTCGCCCCATACGATGGAGCGATCACCCGCTGGCCGGCGTGAAGCCGGGCCTTCCCCCCCTTCTCCGGGCGGTAGAGGGCGGGATTCGCCTCGCGGGCCAGGAGCAGTTCCTCTTCCGGGACTTCCAGCGTCTGCCGGATGTCTTCCATCGCCTCCAGAGTGCGGATGCGGAGAATGCGGCGCCCGCCGACGCCGAGGTGGCCCCGGTCTTCGATGACTTCGGCCAGCACCGGGCCCAGGGGGTACTGGACGAGCACCCGGTCGCCGACCCGAAGCCTGTCCGCGGAGCCCACTCCGTTCTTCTTCGCCATCTTTCCACCTCCTACCAGGGCGCGACACCCACCAGGTTTGTCAGATATATACCGACGACGCGATCGAAAGCGACCGCCAGCGCATCACACGACCTTCGCCACGCACGGACTTGCAGGAGCTGGACCTCCGTCTGGCCGCCGAGTGCCGGCTTGGAAAAGTCGTAGTGCGCGATCGCGTTTCTCCACCGGTTCAGATCTTCCAGCTTCCCCTGGCGCACCGCGCTTCGCGGGTCGAGCTGGCCCAGTTGGCCCCAGAGATCCAGTCCCAGCCGTCTGAAGTCCGAGCCGATGTTCCCCGGATTGGGGTTTCCCATGTCGAGCCGACGCGCCTCCACCATGCGCGCCTGCATGATCGCGCGAACAGGGAGGACCGCTGCGTGATTGATCACGTGAGCCACCGCCTCCGTATGCAGATCGCGGCAGAAGCGCTGGAACTGTGACGCAAGAATGACGACGTACGCCTGATTGATCTGCTGTGTCGCGTAGCGCCGCCCGCGTCCCCGTCCTCCCACACTCGCATGCGCGGCCTCGATCTCGTCCAGCGCGCATCGCGAGAACGTCTGCCAGTTGTGCAGCGCCCCTGAAGGCATTCGTCTCCGGACCGATGAATAGCGGGTCGTTTACTTCGTCCAGTCCGGAAGATAAGCGACGGAGGCCTCGATGTCCAGCCCGTGCATTTTGCGCCGGAGACGGCACGATCCGCGGACACAGCCGGCGCATCCGCGGATCGTCTTCATGGGCCCAGGGAGTCCGGCGAAGCGGAAGATCAGCCCGCCAGCGCCTCGCGGACGAGGCGGTTGAGCTCCTTGCCGTCGAACTTCCCCCTGGCCTTCGGCATCACGGCCTTCATGACGCCGCCGACGTCCTTCGCGCCGCCGGCGACGGCCTCGCGGATGAGGGCGCGCACCTCGTCCTCGGAGAGCTGCGGGGGGAGGTAGCCCTGGAGGATGGCGGCCTCGGACTCCTCCTTGGCGGCCAGCTCCTCGCGGCCGCCCGCGCGCATCTGCTCGGCGGCCTCGCGGCGGCGCTTGATGGCGCTGGTGGCCACCGCCTGCACCTCCTCGTCGCCCAGCTCGTGCCCCACCTCGATCTCCTTGTTGCGGACCTCGGAGAGGAGGGTGGTGAGCACGGTGGTGCGCAGCTTGTCGCGCTCGCGGCGCGCCGCGTTGAGGTCGGCGCGGAGCTGCTCCTTCACGGCTGAATCCGGCATCGGCGAAACGTCTCGTTTTTGATTGAGGTCGGTCGGATCGGACGGGGCGAAATCTAGGGGCGCGGCGCCCCCGGTCAATCGCCTGGAATCCCCGCAAAACCGAGTCGCCCCCCGCCCGGGAGCCGGGCCAGGGGGCGACGCGTCCATCCTTCACCCGCCGGAGGGCGTCAGGCCCCGCCGCTCTCCGGCCGCTCGGTGGTGGGGTGCGAGTGCGGCTTCACGGGGACGTCGGCCGCCTCCAGCGCCAGCTCGGTCCCCGGCTTGAGCCCCTCGCCCACGCGCGACTGGCTGTTGAGCGCCTGCGGCTGCTCGGGGACGGGGATGGCGTGCTTCCCGTACGGGCTCTGGTTGTCGAGCTCGTCCTCGGCGTAGTTCGTCCGCGAGTGCGGGTCGACGGGGTCGGGGCGCTCGGCCACGCGCGGATCGCGCCCGTACCCCTCCTCGGCCATCTGCGCGCGGTCGGCCGCGTCGAGCGCGTCCTCGCGGCGGTGGCGCGACTCGTCGGTGCGGTCGGGGTCGGTCTCGTGCCCCTGGCGCCGCTGCCCCATCCCGATCTCGCGGCCCGTCCACTCCCCTCCGGTCATGGTCTCTCCTCCGGTGTCGTTTCGGCCCCCCCTCCCGCGGCGGAGCGCGTCCTCGACGTCCATCCGGTTCACCACCGTCTCCACCCCCTCCACCCGGCGGGCCAGCGCCACCGCCCGCTCGGCCTCCTCGGCCGCGTGCACCGACCCCGAGAGCTCGATGATCCCGTGGCTGATGGCGCCCACGTCGATGGCCCGCTCCGAGAGGACCTCGTCGACCAGGAAGGCGTCGAGGACGGCGTCCTCGAGCCGGGTGAGCTCGAGTTGCTCGCGCACCTCGCGGCGGAGGCGCCCGGGGCCCAGGTGGAGCGCCACGTCGCGGGCCCGCTCGCGGAGCCGGGTCCCGGCCTGGCGGACCGTCCCGGTCTCGGGGATGGAGCGCGACAGGAGCATCCCCGCCGCCAGCCCGGCGCCCGCGCCCAGGAGGAAGATCAGCCCCGAGCCGCCGCCCTCGTCTCTCCGCGAATCCCGATCACGCGCCATGTGTCCCTGTGGAAGAACCGGTGGTCTGGGTGGACGTCGCCCTGCCGTTCAGGGCTCTTCCGCGGTTGCAAGCGGCGTTCCACCCCCCGCTACGGCGTGGGCGCCGGGGCGGGCTCCGAGCGTCCGCTCCGCTCGTTCTCCTCGGCCTGCCGGCGGCGGCGCTCCTCGTCGCGCTGGCGGCGGATGGCCTCGGTGCGGTCGCGGAAGTTGCGGTCGCGGTCGATGGCGTCGGACTGCCGGTCGATCTCCTCGCGCTGCTGCCGCTCGCGGCGGCGGGCCTCCTCGCGGTCGCGCCCCTCGCGCATCCCCGGCGGCTCGACGCGGGTGGGGAGGCGGCGCCCGGCGACGACGGGGACGCCGCCGTCGGCGATCCCCCACTCGCGGCCGTTCTTGTCCTTCCACGTCCAGTTGCGGGCGCGGCGGTCGCGCTCGCCCTGGTCGGCGACGGAGTCGTTGTACGCGTTCAGCCGCTCGGCCAGGTGGCGCTCGTACCGCTCGTGCTCGGTGAGCTCGCGCTCCTTCACCGCCTCGGGGCGGACGATCAGCCGCCGGTCGCCGTACCCCGGCCCCAGGCGCCCGCCGGCCGGATTTCCGGGAATCCCGGTCCCCGTCCCCGTGCCCGCCTGCCCGCTCCCCGGCCCGCCCGCCGCTCCCGGCGCGGCCCCGGGGCGCGCGCCGCCGCCCGCGGGTGCGGGGGGAAGGCGGCCGGGGA
>DATACF010000546.1:0-9241 GCA_036259235.1 Longimicrobium sp.
GGCGCGCGCGGAGGAGGCCAATCCACATGTTCCTAGGGGCGCCGGAACTCGCTCCCCTCGGCCCACGCCGGGAGCGCCGGGGCCGTGGCGGCGGCCCAGGCGGTCCGGAGCATGACGCGGGCCTGCTGGACGGCGCCGCCGTAGTCGAAGCCCTCGCGGTAGGCGTCGGAGGGCTGGTGGTAGTGGTGCGTGTTGAACGCGTGGTACTGCTCTTCGCCCCACCCCTCGGGGCGGCCGACGTAGCGGAGCCCGTGGTCCATGGCCAGGGCGGGGACGCCGGCGCGGGCGAAGGGGAAGTGGTCCTGTCGGAAGAACATCCCCTGCTCGGGGTGCGCCTCGGGAGCGATCTCCATCCCCTCGGCGGCGGCGGCGGCGCGGGCCATCTCGCCCAGCTCGGAGCGGTCGGCGCCGAGGGGGGCGATGTCGGTGGTGGGCCCGAAGAGGTTGGCGCCGTCGACGTTCAGCACCCCGGCGGTGGTCGCCAGCGGGTAGAGGGGGTGGCGGGCGTACCACTCGGCCCCCAGGAGCCCGGACTCTTCGGCGGTGGTGGCCACGAAGAGGAGGGGGCGCGGGGGGCGCGCCGGGGCGGAGGCCGCGGCCTCGGCGAGGGCGAGGAGGACGGCGACGCCGCTGGCGTTGTCGTAGGCGCCGTGGTAGACCTGCGTCTGCCCGTCGTCGCCGACGCGCGTCCCCAGGTGGTCGTAGTGCGACGAGAGGACGACGACCTCGTTGGCGCGCGCGGGGTCGCTCCCGGTCAGGAGCCCCACCACGTTGGCGGTCCGCACCTCGCGGATCGTGCTGCGGACGTGGGCGCGGACGCGGATGCCGGTGTCGACGGGGCGGAAGCTCCGCTCCTCGGAGGCCGCGACGAGGGCGGCGAGGTCGTGCCCGGCGGCGGCGGCGAGGCGCTCGGCGGTGCGCCACGACACCCATCCCCGGACGTCGAGGGGGAGGGCGGGGTCGCCGGCGAGGTCGAACTGCTCGCCGGTGTTGGAGGTGCGGACGACGTTCCACCCGTAGCCGGCCGACTCGTCGGTGTGGACCAGGAGGACGCCGGCGGCGCCGCGGCGGGCGGCCTCCTCGTACTTGTAGGTCCACCGCCCGTAGTAGGTGAGCGCCTTCCCGCCGAAGAAGCCGGGGGTGGCCTCGGTGCCGGGGTCGTTGACGCGGACGAGGAGGACCTTCCCGCGGACGTCGGCGTCCCCGAAGTCGTCCCAGCCGTACTCGGGGGCGGTGATCCCGTAGCCGCAGAAGACGAGGGGGGCGTCGACGCGGACCTCGGGGGCGGGGCGGCCGGCCTCGAGGACGTAGTCGTCCCGGTACGCGGGGTCGATCGTCTCGCCCGTCGGGAGCGCGAAGGCGAGGGCGGGATGGGGGTCCATCCCCACCATCGGCACCTCCTGGAGGTAGGTGCTCTGCACCGGCTCCAGCCCCACGCGCTCGAACTGGCCGCGGATGTACTCCATGGCCAGCGTCCCGCCGCGGGTCCCCGGGGCGCGCCCCTCCAGGAGGGGGTGCGAGAGGAAGCGGAGGTGCGCGTCGATCGTCCGCCCGTGGATCCGCTCCAGCGCCGCCTCCAGCGCGCCGTCCGCCGCCGTCCGTGCCTGCTCCATTCGGTCAACCGGTCAGGGTGTAGGTGTCGTCGGGGTCCACGCGCGCGCGGCCGGACGCCTCCAGGTAGCCGAGGATGGCGTAGAGCGAGCCCTCGGCGGCCATGCGCAGCCCGGGGTGGAGCTCCGCGCCGTACACGGCGTCCACCAGCGCCCCGGGGCGGGACGGGCCGGCCTGCCGCAATGCCCGGACCACCTGCGCGATACGCTCCATTCGGTGCGCCCGGTAGCGCGCCACCGCCGCGAGCGGGTCCGCGATCTCCGGGCCGTGGGCGGGGTGGAGGACGCCGGGGGCGAGCGATTCGACGCGGTCCAGCGTCCGCAGGTAGGCGGCGAGGTCGCCCTCGGGGGGGGACACGAGGGTGGTGTCTCCCTGTCCCATGAACGCGTCACCCGCGAAGAGCGCCCCGCCTTCCGGCGCATCCGGGCCGGTCCAGTGGAAGGCCAGGTGCTCGGGGGCGTGCCCCGGCGTGGCGACGACGACCAGCGGCCCCGCGTCGGTCCCGGTGACGTCGCCGTCCTCCAGCCACCGCTCCACCCGGTTTTCCCCGAACGGGAGCGAGAAGGCGCCGCGGGCCATCCGCACGGGGGCGCCGGTGCGCTCCGCCAGGGGGAGGGCGCCGTCGGCGTGATCGCGGTGGGAGTGGGTGAGGAGGATGGCCACGGGGGCGGCGCCGCCGAGCGCGCGGACGATGGCGTCGAGGTGCGCGGGGTCGGCCGGGCCGGGGTCGACGACGGCGGGGGCGCGGCGGCCGACGACGAAGGTGCGCGTCCCGTCCAGCGTCATCGGCGACGCGTTGGGGGCGAGGATCGTCCGCAGCATCGTCACGCCTCCCGGAGGACGGCGCGCACGGGGGAGGCGTCCGCGTCCTCCAGCCGGAGCGGGAGCGCGATGAGCTCGTACTCGCCCGCCACGACGCCGTCCAGGAGGAGGTTCTCGAGGAGGGCGACGCCCGCGCCGAGGAGGACGCGGTGCGCGGGGAGGTCGTCCGCGTCGAAGGGGTCCACCGAGGGCGCGTCCGTCCCCACCAGCCGGACGCCGTACTCCACCAGGAGCTCGGCGGCGACCGGATGGATGGGCGGATACTTCGTGGGAAAGGCGTCGGGCGAGAGCCAGCAGGCGGTGTTGAAGAGGACGCGCTCGGGGCGGTCGTTCGCCAGCGCCTCGCGGAGCCACTCGGCGTCGATGCGCTCGCAGTCGCGGGCGTCGAGGACGCGCGCGGGGCCGATGAACGCCTCCAGCGGCGCCGCCCCGATCCGCGCGCCGTCCTCCGCCACGTGGAAGGGCCCGTCCGCGTGCGTCCCCGTGTGGGCGCTCATGTGGAGCTCGGCCACGTTCGCGGCGGACCCTTCTTCGCCCCGCCGCGCCGTCCACCCCACGCGGCACGGCGCGTCCCCCGGCCACACCGGGTGCCCGTCGCGCACCGGGCGCGTGATGTCGAGGAGGCGGGGCGAATCGGGCATCACCGGATAGTCGGTCGGGCGAGAGCGGGACGAGCCTCGGACGCGGATCGTCTACTGTGTACAGAATACACGGACGGACGGCGGACTGACGCGGAGCCCCCAGCTCCCCTCTCCCGGAACGGGTGAGGGTGGCGAGCCTAAAGCGAGCCGGGTGAGGGCCCCCCGCGCCGGAGCCGGAGAACGCGCGGATCTCCCCGATCTCGATCCCTCGATCCCGATCCGCTCCCTCAGAACACCAGCCGCGCCACCACCTCCGGCCGGAGGAGCGAGCGCACGGGGCGCACGTCGCCGGTGACGTGGATGATGGCGTCGCCGAGCGCGGGGCGGCGCGTGAAGCGGGCCGAGACGGCGCGGAGGAGCGCGGGGCGCGAGACGAACGCCTCCACCACGTGCTGCAGCCGCTCGCCGGGGCCGAAGGCGCGCCGCCGCGCGCGCTCGTATGGCGCCAGCGCCGATGCACTCACCTCCCCCGCGCGGAGGGCGGCGGAGAGCGTCTCCGCCGCCAGCTCCGCGCCCCGGAGCGCGCGGAAGATCCCCTGTCCGGTGAACGGATCATAGTACCCGGCCGCATCGCCCACAAGCAACGCGCCGTCCACGATGGCGCGCCTTATCGGCCAGTCGAACGGCCCCGTGGCGAGCACCCCGTCCACCCGCTCCAGCTCCGAAAAGCCGTAGCGCGCCAGCGCCTCGTCGAAGTACGCCGCCGCGTCTCCCGCCGCCGCCTTCGCCCCGTCGCCGGTGGCCACGACGGTGACGTTCGCCGTCCCGTCGCCCACGTCGGCGATCCCTACGCACCCCCGCCCCCGCGCGCGCAGCTCGCCCCGGCGCGCGGCGCCGTCCCATCCGCGGACGTGGGCCGTGAGCGCCAGCTTCCGCAGCCGGGGCGGGCGGCGGATCAGCCCCAGCCGGCGGACGACGACCGATCTCAGTCCATCGGCGCCGACCACCACCCGAGCGGCGATCTCCCGCTCCCCCGCCCCGTCGTCCACCCGCACCCCGCGCACGCGCCCTCCCTCGCGCAGCACCTCCGTCACCCGCGCCCCCTCGCGCACCTCGGCGCCGCGCGACCGCGCGTGGTCGAGGAGGAGCGCGTCGAGGGCGGCGCGGGGGATGCCGATCCCGTGCACGCCGCCGGGGAAGGCGCCGGTGAAGCCCCGCCCCGCCCCCGCGTCGATCCGCCACCCGTCCAGCCGCGCGTACCCGGCGGCCTCGACGCGCGCCCAGGCGCCGAGCGCCCGGAGCGCCGCCACCCCCGCGGGGTTCACGCACTCGCCGCACGGCTTGCGGCGGGGGAAGCGCGCGCGGTCCAGCACCAGCACGTCGTGCCCGAGCCCCGCCAGGCGCGCGGCGACGGCGGCCCCCGCGGGGCCCCCGCCCACCACCACCACCTCCCGGAGCTCGGCCTCGCTCATCTCAGCTCCCGATCACGACGTCGAACGTACGGCATCACGAAATCCAATGTAGGATGCGCGATTCATCGCGCCCGCGGAGCCCGACGTCGCATCGTCCTTCGAGGTCGGCGCGATTCCTTCCGCACCGGCCCGGCGACGGGCTTCGGCGGCGCGATGAATCGCGCATCTACATTGAATCGTGCGTGTCACGGGGATCGTGCGTGTCACGAGGTCCATCGCGATCCTCTCCTTCGGGCCCGTGCTTCTCCGCCACCAGCGAGAGGCGGAAGGCGAAGTGGGCCCGCACCCGCGCGTCCGGCACCCCCGCCCGCGCGGCCAGCGCCCGCAGCTCCGCGGGGGTGAAGGCGCGGCGGACGGAGAGCGGGCCGTCGTGGCGCGTCACCGGGTGGGTGCGCCAGACGGTGGCGGCCAGGAGCCGCGCCCCCAGCAGCGCCGTCCGCGACCGGGCCAGGTCGTTCACCACGACCCCGATCCGCGCCACCCGCCACAGCTCGCGCACGACCCGCGCCGCGTCGCCCTCGTCGTCGAAGTGGTGGAGCGCCGTCGAGCAGAGCGCCACGTCGAACGCCCCGTCCGCGTAAGGGAGGGCGAGCGCGTCCGCCGCCTCCACCGTGACGTCCGGATCGCGCGCCGTCTGCCGCCGCGCGAACTCCAGCGTGGTCGGATGCAGATCGGTGGCGACGACGTGGACGCGGATCCCCCGCGCACGCGCCCACCGCGTGACGGCGAGCGGGATGTCGGCCCCGCCCGTGGCCACGTCGAGGACGCGGTACGCCGGGCTCGGGTGGCGGGCGAAGAGCTCCGAGAGAGAGCCGAGGACCACGCGCGTCCCCCCGAGCCAGCGGTTGACGGCGTAGAGGTCGCGGAGGCTCCGCTCCAGCTCGCGGCGGTCCTGCCCGGGCTCGTCCATCCGCTCCGCCCCCGCCGCGCGCGCCAGCGACGTCATCCGTGCATCGCCTCGCGCACCCGCGCCGCCGGGTCCTCCAGCGCCGCCGCCAGCGCCGCCTCGTCGAGCGTCGTCAGCGTCCCGTCGCGGTAGAGGACGCGCCCCTGGACGGCGGTGAGGACGACGTCCGTCCCCCGCGCCGCGTGGAAGACCGCCGCCACGGGGTCGTGCACCGGGCGGGCGTGCGGGGCGGTGAGCGCCACCGCGCAGAGGTCCGCGTCCTTCCCCGGCTCCAGCGTCCCCACCCGCTCGTCGATCCCTAACGCCCGCGCCCCGTCCAGCGTCACCATCCGCAGCAGGTCGGCCGCCGAGAGGAAGGAGCCCGAGGCCATCCGCCCCCGGTGGATCAGCTCGCAGATCCGCGCCTCCTCCAGGAGGTCGAGGCGGTTGTTGCTCCCCACCGAGTCGGTTCCCAGCCCCACCCGCACGTTCTGCTCGCGGAGCTCCGGGAGGCGGGCGATCCCGTGGCCCAGCTTGGCGTTGGCCACCGGGCAGTGCGCCACCGCCGCCCCCGTGTCGCGGAGGATGGCGATGTCCTCGTCGTCGAGCCAGACGCAGTGGATCAGGAGCGGCCGCGCCTTCAGCACGCCCAGCCGCTCCAGCATCTCCACCGTCGAGCGCCCCCGCGGCGGCGTCCCGATCCCCCGCGCCCGGAGCCCCGGCGCGAAGTCGCCCTCGCCGCGGGTGATCAGGTCGCGCTCGATCTCCGACTCGGCCGCGTGCACCGCCATCGGCAGCCCCTCCGCGCAGGCGAACTCCGCCGCCGCAGTGAAGAGGCGGTCCGACACCGTGTACGGCGCGTGCGGCGACACGCCCACCCGCACCAGCTCCGTCTCCTCGCGCCGGAGCTGGCCGACCGCCTCGGCGAGGTCGGCCATGGAGCCTTCCGCCTGCGCGGGATCGGGCCCGAAGACCTCGCGGTAGACCAGCCCCCGCATCCCCGCCTCGCGGAGGGCGTGGAACGACGCGGCCGACGTCTCGGTGGCCGCCAGCGTCGTCATCCCCGCCCGCAGCGCCTCCACCAGCGTCCACCGCGCGGCCACGGCGTAGTCGTCCTCCACCAGCGCCACGCGCTTGGTGCCGACCAGGCGGAGGATCCAGTTGCTGAAGCGCAGGTCCTCCAGCGCGCCGCGGAAGAGGGCGAGCTCCGGGTGCGCGTGGACGTTGACCAGTCCGGGCAGCAGCGCCGCCTCGCCCAGCTCCACCACCTCGGCCCCCTCGGGCGGGTCGATCGCCGCCCGCGGCCCCACGGCGGCGATCCGGCCGTCCGTCCCCACCATCACCGCGCCGTCGCGCACGGGCTCGCTCGACACCGGCAGCACCCAGGCGGCGCGGTAGATCGTCAGTCTCTGCTCAGGCATCCCGTCTTCTTCTGGGTCTTCGCTCGGATCGGATGGCGGCGGCGGAGTGCAATTCTAGGGCGCGTCGTCGCGGGGCGGAAAGCTTTCCGCTGGGTCTGCATCTACTTCGACGGCAACGGCAACTTCAACGGCAGGGCTTGGGCGTGTCCCTCCGCTGCGCTCCGGGCCGGGCTGCGGGCGCCGTAGGAAACGATACTACCGTTTCCAACGGCGCGGAGCCCCTGGCGGATTCCATGTCTCCGCCGCATCGCTGCCGATTACGATCCCCTTCGCATTCCCCCCCGCCAGGGTCTCCGCCCTCCGGGCCCGCATCCCTCATGCAACGTCGCAGGCGGCGTCGATCCCGTCGCGCTCAGTGGTCTTCCGTCGCATTCCGCCGCCGCGGCGGCCCCCACCCCCGGCCCCTCCCACCGCCCGTCCGCCCTACTGCGTGCCGCCGCGGGAGTTGACGGGGGTGTTGCGGCCGGTGCTGGCGCTGAAGCGGATGCTGGTCTCGTACGTCATGTTGGTGGCGATCCCGTCCACCAGCCCCGGGTTGAACCGCGACGCCGTCAGCTCGTCGACCACGAAGGCGTCCAGCTCCGGCTCGCCGCTGCGGGTCAGGAGCGTCGCCCCGCCCGAGCGCCCCTGCGTCGTCACCGCCACCCGCACCCGCACCGGCTGCAGGTTGTCGCGCCGCTGGAAGAAGTAGCCGCCGATCACCACCTCCCTCGGCCCCGACGGCTCGCACACCTCCGAGCGCCCCACCCGGAGCTGCGGCCCGCCGGGGTGGAAGTCGACGCGCAGGCGCAGGTACGTCTTCTCGGACTGCCTCTTCAGCCGCTCGCGGATGGCGGCGGCCATCGGCCCCACCGCCCCCGCCGGCCGCAGCCCCTCGATCTCCTGCACCCGCTCGGGGACGCCGCCGTCGCCGAAGCCCACCGAGAAGAGCATGAACCCGCCGCCCCCCGCACCGTGCTCGCGCGCGACGTCCGCCACCGCCGCCACCAGCGCCGCCGAGTCGGCCAGCTGCGCCAGCGGCGGGAGGTCGCGGGGGCTTCGCGACACCTCGCACCCCCGCCGCGGAGACGGGGCCTCGCTCAGCAGCGCGGCCGCGCGCGCGGCGTTCCGCCCCTGCGCCTCCGCGCTCCCCGCCACGAAGAGCGGAGCGGCGGCGGCGGCGACCAGGACACGGCGAAGCCTGAGAATTGTCTTCATGTACGCTTCTCCAGGTGGGTCCGAATGTGCGGGGGGCCGTCCGGCTCCCCCGCGAGATGACTTAACGCGACAACGGTTTACGGAGTTTCGTCCCCGATCCCCAGCCCGAGCTGGCCGTCCTCGGGCGGTGGCGGCGCGGCGCGCGCCTGCGCCGCCAGCCACCGCCCGATCACACCCACCACGTACGCCCGCTCGCCGTCGGTGAGCGCGCGCCCTTTCGCGATCCCGTGCCACTTGGCCAGGCACCCGCGGCAGCAGGTGGCGGTGGCGTGCTGGGCCACGAACACCGGGTGGCCGCGCATGGGGGTCTGCTTCCCGTCGTTGGGCGGCTCCGCGGGCGCCAGGCGGGCGCCGAGCATCTCGTCGGCGTGGCGGAGGACGGTCTCGGCGCCCTTGCGCCGCAGGTACGCCAGGTCGTCGCCGCGGAGCCGGAAGCGGCGGCGGAAGGCCGACCTCGCCAGCGCGGCGAAGAGGTCGTCCAGGTCTCGCATGGGAAGCTTTCCTGCCAGGAGGCCGCGCCGGAGCGGCGGCCGGGTGAGCGCTCGCGGCGGAGCGAAGTCAAGAAGCGGACCAAACGTCCGGATTCCACCTAAATCATTGCTAATACGACAAAATGCGTGTCCGCCCACGACGGTGCGCGCCCCCACCGCCGTCTCGTTCGGGACATTTCATCCCCAGGACACCGGGACGCGCGTGTCCCAGGCCGACATTCACTGGCGCCCCGACACCTCGCGCGCCAGGCCGTCGGAAGGTTCGGTGAGCGTGTCGTGATCGTCGGACGGCCGTAAACGTCCGAGTCCCGCGCCGGGTGACGGCCGGCGCGGGGACAAGCTCGCGGGAAACGGCGGCGGGCTCGAGGGGGTTCGGCTTCTGTTTGGTACGGTTCATGCTCAACCCTCATCGCACCAACGCGTTACCCCATTTTGAGGGAGTCTCCTTCGATGACCGACAAGAAGCTCCAGGAGCAGGCCGAAGAGAGCAACATGATCAAGGACCCGGACGACTGGGTCTCGGGCGACGAGCCGATGACCGGCGCCCAGAAGTCGTACCTCAAGACGCTCTCCGAGGAGGCGCACGCCGACTTCGACGACTCGCTCACCAAGGCCGAGGCCTCCAAGCGGATCGACGAGCTGAAGGACGAGACCGGCCGCGGCGTCTGATGCCCTGAACGGCAGCCGAGCCGGCTCCGCAGCGCGTCCCGCTCCCGGCGATCGCCGGCAAGTAATGGGATAGGGGACAGGGTACAGGGGA
>DATACF010000547.1:0-6159 GCA_036259235.1 Longimicrobium sp.
CCGCGTCGGGTTCCGGACGGCCGCCGCGGGCTCAGGTGCGCGGCGAGGCGATGCTCCCGCTGAGCGTCCGGTCGAGGACCACCTGCACGGTCCGCCCCTCCCGGAGCGCCGCCGAGCGCCCCACGTGGCCGGTCCGGGGGCCGGAGGGCGCGCTCTCGCCGCCCCCCCGCGCCACCGGCGCGCTGTTCGCCGGGTACGCGCCCGTCTCGCGGCCGGTCACGTAGACCGTCCCGCCCTCCACGCCGGCCAGCGCGAAGGTCCGCCGCGCGCCGGGCGCCAGCGGCCCCCACTCGCCGCAGGCGGGCTCGGCGCCCGAGGCGGCGCGGACGCAGTACGCCACGTCCAGCGGCACGGCGAAGGTGTTCACCACCTCCACGGCGTAGCGCGCGCCCTCGGGGGCGGGCGACGTCGCGGGGGCGGCGGGGGCGCAGGCGCCGGCCAGGAGCGCGGTGGCGGCGAAGGCGTATCGGTGCGTCATGGGCTCCTTTGGAAGATGGAGGATGGACGGGAGACACATGATTCGTGGACACGGGAACGGCAGGCGGCATGCCGCTTCCCGCCCGTTTCGGCACACGCTCGCGCAACGCGAATCCGGACATGCGCTTCAGCGATTTTCCGCCCGGGCCGGGACGGACGCTCCGCGACAGTCGAAACCGGACGGGAGTCCGCCCCAGGAGACGGCACCGTCCTCCAGCGCGGACAGGACGGGGAACGGCAACGGCGAACTTCGATCGCGCTTCGACCCGCTGCCGTCGCATTCCGCCGCCTCCGCGCCCCCTCCCCCGGCCCTTCCCCCCGCACGCAGGGTGCGTGAGGGTCGACGCTGCCCGCCCCGCGCACCCTCACCCATCGCCCCCACGGCCCCCAACGCACTCACGCACTCACGCACTCACGCACTCACGCACTCCCCCCCACACCACCGCGTCCCCCTCGCGGATCTCCCCGCCCCGCACCACCGCCGCCCGCAGCCCCCCGCGGTCGGCCAGGTCGCGCTCGATGCCGCGCCACGTGGTGCGGCCCAGGTGCGTGCAGGGGTCGCAGAGCTCCACGCCGCGCAGCACCGCCCCGCCCACGTGGAACTCGCGCCCCACCAGGTCGTTCAGCGGCACCCCGCGCGTCACCACGTTGCGCTTCGAGTCGCCGGGCGCGAAGTCGCGCCCCAGCGCGCGCATCGCCTCCACGGCCTCGGCCTCGATCAGCGTCACCTGGCGCTCGCCCCGCCACTTCGCCCGCGGCCCGTCGACGTGGCCGAAGAAGCGGTCGCCCTCCAGCCCCTTCCCCTCCACCGCGCGCACCTCCGCCACCCGCGTCCGCGGCCCCGCCCCGCGCGGCCCGACCGCCAGGAAGATCGCCTCGACGCGCCCGCCCGTCGTCTCGTCCACCGAATCACCCTCCAGCGTAATCAAAGATCGGCCAGGCCGGCCCTCGCGCGCAGGCGGCAGGGCGCGCACGGGGCCCCTCTGCTGCTCTGCTCCCTCTGCGTGAGAACCGCCGTTGCGGTCGACGGCCGGCGCGGGGAGTCCCCGGAACCGGGAAGAGACCCGCCCCCGTACGATACACGAAAAAGCCGCCGGAGCGCGAGCCCTCCGGCGGCCTGTCGTGCGAACCCCTCCCGGTCCGGCCGCGAGCTACGCCCCGAACGCCGCCAGCGGCTCGAAGCGCGCGGTGAAGTGGCGGAGGTACGGCGCCTGCTCGAGGAAGCGGAAGCCGCCCAGCGACTCGCGCCGCTCCCAGACGTTGAGGATCGCCTCCACCACGTAGTCCACGTGGCTCTGCGTGTAGACCCGCCGGGGGATCGCCAGCCGCACCAGCTCCATCGGCGCCGCCGTCTCCTCCCCCGTCTCGGCGTCGCGCCGGCCGAACATCACCGTCCCGATCTCCACCGCGCGGATCCCGGCCTCCAGGTAGAGCTCCGCCACCAGCGCCTGCCCGGGGAGCCGGAGCGGCTCCACGTGCGGGAGGAAGGCCGCCGCGTCGATGTAGATCGCGTGCCCCCCCGGCGGCTGCACGATCGGCACCCCGGCGTCCGAGATCTTCTCGCCCAGGTACTCGGTCGAGCGGATGCGGTACTGGAGGTAGTCCTCCGCCAGCGCCTCGTAGAGCCCCGTGGCGATGGCGTCGAGGTCGCGCCCCGCCAGCCCGCCGTAGGTGGGGAACCCCTCGGTGAGGATCAGGAGGTCGCGCTCCTGCTGCGCCAGCCGCGCGTCGTTCGTGGCCAGGAAGCCGCCGATGTTGGCCATCCCGTCCTTCTTCGCCGACATGGTGCACCCGTCCGCGAGCCGGAAGAGCTCCCGCGCGATCTCCACCGGCGCCTTGTCGGCGTACCCCGCCTCGCGCTTCTTGATGAAGTACGCGTTCTCGGCGAAGCGGCAGGCGTCGATGTAGAGGGGGATCCCGTGCTCGCGGCAGACCGCCGAGACGGCGCGGACGTTCTCCATCGACACCGGCTGCCCGCCGCCGGAGTTGTTGGTCACCGTCAGCATGCAGAGCGGGATCCGCTCGCGCCCCACCTCGTCGATCAGCGCCCGGAGCCGGGAGACGTCCATGTTCCCCTTGAAGGGGTGGCGCGACGCGGGGATGCGCCCCTCGGCGATCACCAGGTCGACCGCCTGCGCCCCGGTGAACTCGATGTTGGCGCGGGTGGTGTCGAAGTGCGTGTTGTTCGGCACCACGTCGCCCGGCTTGCACATGGTGGCGAAGAGGATGCGCTCGGCCGCCCGCCCCTGGTGGGTGGGGAGGACGTGGCGGAAGCCGAAGATGTCGCGCACCGCCGCCTCGAAGCGGTAGAACGACCGGCTCCCCGCGTACGCCTCGTCGCCGCGCATCACCGCCGCCCACTGCTCCGAGCTCATCGCCGAGGTCCCGCTGTCGGTCAGCAGGTCGATGAGGACGTCGTCGGCGTGGAGGAGGAAGGCGTTGTACCCGGCCTCGCGGAGCTTGGCCTCGCGCTCGGCCCGGGTCGTCATCCGGATCGGCTCGACCGACTTGATCTTGAACGGCTCGATGATGGTCCGCATCATTCCTTCGCGAAGATGAATTCGATCGGCCCGGTGTTCCCCTGGATGGCGTACTCGATCCACAGGTCGGCGAGCGTCCCCTCGAAGGAGCCGCCGCCGTCCACCTCGAAGCGGACCTTCTCGCCGTTGACGCTGATCCGCCCCTGCGTGAGGCTCTGCCGCATCGTCGCGGGCGAGCCGGCGGGGACGCTCTCGCTGAAGTAGAGGTTCTGCGTGAACCGGTCGGCCCGCACGTACAGCTCCCCCGAGATCAGCTCCACCCGGCCGGCGGGGTCGCTCTGCATCACCACGGGGACCAGCTTGTGGTCGACCGTGCGGAGGTGGTAGCGCCCCTCGGCGGGGGCGTCGGGGCTCGTCACATGGGGGGTGGAGTCGCACCCCGCCCCTCCCGCGGCGAGCGCCATCGCCAGCAGCGCCGCCCTCCAGCGCCGTGCTCCCTTCATCGCCTACGTCTCCTCGCTCCGTATCCGTTCGGGACGTCCGCCCTGGCGGGCGGCGCCCATCGTCTTTCCCTCACCCCGCCAGCCCCAGCGCCGGCGCCACGCCGCGCATGGCGCCGATCACGAACTCCACGTGCTCGGCCAGGTCGACCCCCAGCGCGTCGGCCGCGCGGCGGACGTCCTCGCGGTCGACGCCGGCCGCGAACTGCCGGTCCTTCATCTTCTTCAGCACCGACTTCGCCTCCAGGTCCATCACCGAACGCGAAGGCCGGACCAGCGCGGCGGCGGTGATGAGCCCCGTGATCTCGTCGCAGGCGCGGAGCGTCCGGTCGAGGCGCGTCTCGGGCTCGACGCCCGTGCGCTCGGCGTAGTGCGCCAGGACGGCGTGGACGACCTCGTCGGGGTACCCCTTCTCGCGGAGGATGGGGGCGCCGTGGAGCGGGTGCTCGCCGGGGAACTTCTCGTAGTCGAAGTCGTGCACGAGGCCGGCCAGGCCGTACACCTCCTCGCTTTCGCCGAAGCGGCGGGCGTAGGCGCGGCACGCCGCCTCGACGGCGTACATGTGGCGGCGCAGGCTCTCGCCCTCGACGTACTCGTGCATCAGCGCGAGGGCGTCCTCGCGCGTGGGCGTAGCGGGCATCCGGTCCGGGGGAGGGTGGGCGTTCTCGTTCACCCGCCCCGCGCGGGCGACGCGCGACGGGCGGAGAAGCTTACAAGGTACACCCTCGCCGCCCCCGGGGGAATCCGCCGTCCGTTTCGCCCCAAGAACGTGCACGGGGCGCAAGTTGGGACACCGCAACGACTCCGTCCATTTCCCGCCGCTCGCCGGACCGCCCGCCTAGCAGCGGCAGGAGGGCGCCTCGGTGGCGAAGCAGGGGCGGAGGACGGAGAGCGTGGAGTCGCGCGCGGCCCCCGGACCCGCGTCCCGGTGCGGCCCCCGCCCGTATCCCGCCACGGTGCCCCACTCCGCCTCCTCGCCGTCGGCTTCGAACGAGTCCACCCGCAGCGCGTCGAGGTCCAGCCGCAGCTTCTTCATGGGGCCTCCGGATCGTTAGGGTCCGAAACGAGCGTTTTCTCAGGCTTAGAAGTAAGCCGCGCCGGCCGGAGAAGCAAGAGGAGCCGGGTGAAAAGAACGAGCGGCGCGGGTCCGCGAAGGGTCGCGCCGTGGTCGCTCTCGGGCCCGGTCGGACGTGCGGCGTGGCTCGCGGAGGTCGCGCCTAGACGTAGTAGCAGGTGATGTAGACGGGGCCGTCCATGGTCTCGTACTGGGTGCAGCGGTCGAGCTCGTAGTAGTTGCCGTCCGGGGTCTTGAAGATGCTCCCGTAGCGGTTGACGCAGTGGGAGATGCACGCGCCGGCGCTCTGGGCGGTGACGGCGAGGAGGGTGGCCACGGTGGTGGCGACCATGCCGTGGCGGCGCCACCCGGTGGAGGGGCGGAAGACGGATCTCATGAAGGGGCTCCGGTACGCGAGGCTCACGAGGAGCCGGCCGTCTAAGTGAGCAGTCCTGAGTCCTGAGTCCCAAGTCCTGAGTTGTCTGATCGATGTCTTCTGTGCAGTTCAGCACTTAGGACTCAGGACTTGGAAGTCGATAGGACTTTTGAGCACCCACTTAGCTGCCGGCGGGGGGGGCGAACTCGACGGTCATGCGGAGGGTGTGGGCGACCGCCCGGCCGTCGCGCACGGCCGGCGAGAAGCGGGCGCCGAGGAGCGCCGCCCGCGCGGCGGGTCCGAAGGCGGGGTCGTACCGCGTCTCGACGACCCGCTCGACGGTGCGGCCGGTCTTCGCGTCCTGGTCGAGGAGCACCGCGCGCGAGACCGCCCCGCCCGGCGCGTCGGCCGCCGGAGGCGGGACGACGTCCACGGCGCGGACCACGCCCTCCGGATCGATCTGGAGGTCGAGGAGCACCGCGCCGCGCCGCCCCTCCGCGACGAAGCGGCTGGGGTAGTGCCGCTGCAGGCTCCGGTGGAGCGCGTCGGGATCACGCGGCCGAGGGAGGCGGTCGAGCCCCGTCTCCGCCTTCACCATCCGCGATGCCGGGCGCGCCGCGACGGCCTTGGCGGGGCCCGCCGGCTGCGCGGCCTCGCGACCGTCCGAGCAGGCGCCCAGGACCGCGGCCAGGCCGATGACGACCGTCGTGCGCCGGAGCAATGAAATGTTGGAAGAGCACATGAGATCACCTTACGCTCAACGTTGTGTCCCCTGACGTCCCCCATACAGAATTATGTCTCCAGCAGCACGGCGTCAAGATTTTTCTCCACCGACACGTTTTCAGAGGCAAACATAAGGTACACCATGCAGAATTGCGTCCACATTCGCCCACCGCGCGTCGCATTCGGACACGAAAATCGTCCCCGCACCGGCGTGAAACGAGAGTGCGATACCCGATGCCGCATCGGATTGTGCAATCGACCTCGCCCACGATCGGGGTCTCGTGCTCGCCCAGGACCGTGCCAACCGCGTGACCGGGGGTGTGGAGCAGGGGCCGGCTCCCGCGCCGACCCTCCTGATTACGTAGTTTGCGATGCTTGAAGGCGCGGACGCGGCGGCCGGGCGGGGGAAAGCGGAGCTCGGACGCGCGGAGGAGCCGGTCGACCGCCCTCGACGTTCCGCGCGGTTGCATGAGGGATGCGGGCCCGGAGGGCGGAGACCCTGGCGGGGGGGAAAGCGAAGGCGGCCGCGATTCCGTGAGGGAATCGCGG